>CBIMKN010000018.1:0-12658 GCA_966244515.1 uncultured bacterium | reverse complement strand
TGAGAGCGGTGAAGGCCGAGGTCGAGCGTCTCGGCATTCAAAACTGGCCGCCACGCGCATTCCTCTCCGCGATTTCGAGAGAGAAGGGCGATGGAGTCTCACCGGATGAATTCGCTGCAAAGGCACGGACATTTCGCGAGCGAGCAGTGGCGCAGGTGTGGCCTGTCTACGAAAAGGCTCTCAAGGAAGAGGGCGCGCTCGACTTTGATGATCTCCTTTTCCGCACGCTCAGGCTGCTCCGCACGAATGATCGGGTGCGATCGCTCCTTCAGAACAGATGGACGCACATCACGATCGACGAATACCAAGACACGAACCGAGCCCAGTATGAGATAGCGCGACTACTTGCAGGGGAGAAGCGAAACATCTGCGTTGTTGGCGATACCGACCAGAACATCTACAGCTGGCGAGGTGCGGACATCGAGCACCTGCTTGGATTCGAAGAGAATTTCCCCGGTGCGAAAGTGATACTGCTCGAACAGAACTATCGCTCGACGAATACGATCCTCACGGCGGCGAACTCCGTAATAGAGAAGAACCAGCGCCGACGCCCGAAGCGTCTGTTCACCGACAAAGAAACGGGCGAGGCGATCGTGCTCTATGGAGCGCGCAACGAGATCGATGAAGCGTGGTTCGTCGCATCGCAAGCGGCAGAACTCATCGAGAGCGGCGTCACGCCCTCGGAGATCGCTGTGCTCTATAGAGAAAATTTCCAGTCGCGCGCGATCGAGGAGGCGATGCTGCACCTCAGCGTCCCATACCGCGTGCTCGGTACGCGCTTCTTCGAGCGCAAGGAGGTCAAAGATACGCTTTCGTACCTGCGCGCCGCGATGAATCCTCAGAGCAAGATCGACATCGCGCGCGTCGTCGCCGTACCGCCGCGCGGTATCGGCAAGGTGACCCTCGATAAGCTGCTCGCGGGGGAAGGGGCGTCGCTTCCGAAGGCGGCGCAAGCGAAGGTAGCGGCGTTCCAAAACACGCTCGCGAAGATCCGGCACGCGATCGATACGCTGCCCGCTTCCGACGCCGTCCGCTTTGCTGTCGAGGCAAGCGGCATGGAAGCGATGTATCGAGACCGGGATGACGGTGAAGAGCGCATCGGCAACATGCAAGAATTGATCAACCTCTCGACCAAGTACGACAACGCAACGCCGCCCGAAGGCATCGAGAAACTCCTCGAAGAAGCTGCGCTTCAGAGCGACCAGGACGAACTCACCGAAGAGAAGGCGGCGGTGTCGCTCATGACCGTGCACGCTTCGAAGGGGCTTGAGTTCGATGCGGTATTCATCACCGGCATGGAACAAGGACTTTTTCCCTCGACTCGCGAGGATGAGAAGCGCGACCCTGAAGAGGACAGACGCCTCTTCTACGTCGCGATCACGCGCGCAAAGAAGCGGCTCTTCCTCTCGTATGCGAACGAGCGCATGAAATACGGCTCTCGTGAATTCACGATTCCCTCGGAATTCATCGATGATATCGATGCGCGACTCATCGCGCAGGTGACGCCGCGTCGCCGATCACTCCTCGACGATGTAGACACCATCCTATAAGGTGCGCGTATGGGACAGCGTCTCGGCCAGCACTTTCTGATACATTCGTGGGCCGCTCGCGCGCTCGCGCATGCAGCCGAGCCGCAAAGAGACGAGGTGATCGTCGAGATCGGACCCGGCAAGGGCGTCCTTACGAAAGAACTCCTCGCGCTCGGGCCGGTCGTCGCTGTGGAGAAGGACGAGCAGCTCGTCGTTCTTCTCAAGCAGACGTTCGCGGAAGAGATCGAGGCGGGAATGCTGCGGCTTATTGAGGGAGACGTGCGCGATGTATCGCCGCAGAGTCTCGGCGTCAGCGATTACGTCGTGGCGGCGAATATTCCGTACTACATAACCGGAGAGATCATTCGACAATTTCTCAGTGCGGATCCGCAGCCTCGCTGCATGGCGCTTCTTATTCAAAAAGAGGTTGCGCAGCGCATCGTGAGCGAAAAAGGCAGCATCCTATCGATGTCTGTGAGGGCGTACGGCGTGCCGCGCATCGTGGAGAAAGTCTCGAAAAAACACTTCTCCCCGCCGCCTTCAGTCGATTCCGCTATACTCGCAGTGGATCACATCTCGAAGACATTCTTTTCTGACCTGAGCGAAGAGCAGTTCTTCCGCGTCGTGAAGGCAGGATTCGCCTCGAAGCGCAAATTCGTGTCGAACAATCTGTCTGTCGCGTTCGATAAAGAAGCCGTCGCAGCCGCGCTCCAGTCTGCAGACTCGGGCGAGAAAGCGAGGGCAGAGAACCTCACGCTCGATCAATGGAAATCCATTGCGAAATATCTCGCCACTACCTAGACGAGCCGACCATCGTCATGTACGTACCTGACCACACGATCACGGGCTGGATCGATACGATGCAATAGTAGGGAATACCTGCGAGACCGAGGAACCATTGACCTGAATGTGTCGGCGGACCGAACTGGTACGTCCTGGTGCCGGGCGCCCACACAAAGGGCCCGCCGCGCGGCGCTCCTAGACCGACATAGATCGCATTGTTGTAACAGGGCCGGACGATAAATGCCTGTCCGCCAAAAGGGAACGCGGCGGCGATAGAGGGAAGGAAGAGCGCGCCGGCAAACAGACTCGCGAACACGATCTTTGCCCGGGACATGAAACGATTGTAGCACCGTCGATGTCGTACGGTGCTATCATATGTGCATGTCATGGCTCCGCATGCATCCATACGCCGCTGCGTGCGCGGCAGCAGGGATCCTGGTCATTATCGGAGCGATCATCGTTGAGAGTCGCTCTCCGGCGCAGCCGGGACAATTGAGCGTATGGGGCGGCACCGGCGCACCACTACTGAACCCCACCTCATACACCCCACAAACGATTGTCGCAGACATACAAAAGGGTGGCAGCGCGACCGATGTGTCCTCTGCCTATATACCGCCGAACACGAATCCGGATGCAGAAATACCCGCGCAACAGCATGATGCCAGCTTCGACTCGCTCCTGGATTCCCTGACGCAAAAGCCTGGCCAAAAGCCAGCAGCGACGACCAGCGCCGATGTGTCCTACGCATACTCCTTTATCCCGCAGGGCCTGATCGCTGCTACGACGACCGCCGTGGTGCGCACGAAAGAACAGCAAGTCCTCTACACATACGGCAACGATGCGGCTTCCTATATACAGACTTACGAAGATTCCAACAGAAATGCGCCTACTGCCTTGAAGGATCAAGCCGAGGATAGGCAAAATCCTCAGAAAATACAGGCTGTAAAGCTCGTTGCCGCGGGACTGCGCACCGCGGGAGAGAGCCTCCTCGGTATGGAAGACTTGCCCGCGGAAGTCGCATCAGTGCACAAAGCGCTAGCTGAAAGCTATATCGAAGTCGGCAGAAAGCTCTCCCAAGTGCCCGATGCCAACGGCGACGATGCGTTTATCGCCGCAGTCAACGCATACAACAGCGCCGCAGACACGCTCGTCGGCAATTATGTTGCGCTTGCGAGCGTATTTTCGCTCAACGGTGTGAAGTTTTCGCCTGAAGACCCAGGAAGCATCTTCACATTCTCTGGGGGAGGGGGGTTGTAGCGAAAATATCCAGGAATTCAGTCGAATATCCGCGCTTCGCGACGCTGCGACGGGGTATACTTGTAACGTGCGTGTATTCCATCTCATCTTCCGCTCAAGAATGTCTACCGCAGCGGCGCTCTCCATCGTCGTCCTCTTGGTGGCGCTCGTCTATCAGACGCAGCATTTGTTCAGCTCGATCGCACAGCCGAGTACGTACACCGCTCAGGGATCAGACTCTCCATCGGTAACCGCCGGAAGTGCGGAGTGGCAGCAGGAGATGCTGCTTCTTGGCCTCGCAACGAGCACCGATCCATCAGCGGTGCCTGAGGAGACAGATCCGATCGCCATGATAGGACCGATCGTCGTCGCACAGCTGGTAGGTCAGTACGCAGGACTCGTCGATAGCGGAAAATACGACGACAAGACGGGTGCCACGGTAGCCGAGTCGATCGCAGAGAATGTGCGTGCGGCCATTTCATATAAAACGCACGTCTCATCCGACATCAAGACCGACGCTGACACGAGCTACGATCGTATGATCAAGTACCGCGCGGATCTGCGAGAGGCGCTCTCACCCCTTCTTCTCAATACAGAATCTGAACTCGATCTGTACGCAAAGTACGTGGAAACAAGCGACGCATCATACCTGCTCGCGCTTTCAAAAGCGGCAGTGAATTATCGCGAGGCCGCCAAAAATGCGGCAAGCCTCACGATCCCTCGCGATGCGCTCAACTACCACCTCGATATTCTGAATGCCATGGAGCTCTTCGCCGCGACACTTGAGAGCATGGCGAAGGAGAATCAAGATGCGTTCGCCTCCGTCGCGCTTTTGCGCAGCTACAACACGGCCGAGCAGCGAATGTTCACTTCCTTCGACGCACTGCGTAATTATTACGGTCAAAAATTACCATGAGGACATATCTCACCATAGCGTTCGCGTTCGTATGCATCGCGCTTCCGCTCTATGCGGCGGCTCAGGCAGATCCGTCGAACCCGCCGACGAGCGATCCGTACACATTCCGAAGGCAGGGCGTATTCGGCTGCAGTCAGACTGGTTCATACTCAATGAGCGTCGGATCGCTCTCGGCCGTCGGCGGTGTCTATGTTCCGGTCAACGACGCTGCCGTCACACTCAACACGGGATATCTCGTCTACAAGGAATGTGTCTTGCGCGGCGTTGTGAACAGACAGAGGGAAGCAGCGACCGCCGGCAATGTGAAGCAGGTGGTGAACACGGTGCTTACTGGACGCGATGGCAACCCACTCTATTTACAGCGAATGGGCGCAGAACAAAACGATGTGTATGCTCGCGCGATCGTGCGTACGCTTCAAGATGGTACGCTCAATGCAGTTAATCCCGCGTTCAATACGTCTGTAAAACGTGCCATCGCTCAGGGTTACAAGCAAGCACTCACCGCGCCTGGTCTCGCTTTCTCATGCAATTACTCGGGCAACCTTCAGGCAGTACTAGAGGGAAGAGAGGTCTCGCTCAAGGCGCTCACAGCTCTCATGAACCCTTCCTGCAATCCCTACTGGTCGTACGATCGCGCCAATCGCTTCACCAACAATGTAGCGGTTAATGACGTTGGTGGCTTTATGACACAACTCGGATGGGGTAATGGCTTCTACCCGGTGCAGCAGTGCGATGAACTCGGCAACTGCGTGACCGTGACGCCCGGCTCAGTAGTGGAAGGCAACTTCTCGCAGGCACTCCAATCCGGATTCAATCAGCTTGAGCGCGCCAATGACATCGATCAGATGATCGGCGCACTCTTCTCGGGCATCACATCGCAAGTACTCGGCGACAATAGAGGTCTGCAGGGTCTCCTCCAGCAGACCGGCAGCCAACCGTCGTACCTCGATCAGGTAGTGCGCGAGAGCGCGCAGGGACTTCGCGACGCTGCCGGCAATGCGGCGCTCCAAATTCTCTCTGCCGCCAAACAAGTCGAAGCAGCATTCAAGGCGGCCATGGACACCATCGCAGGAATACTGACCGCGACCATCCAGGATCTACGCGCGAAAGAGGCAACGTGTTGGAATATCGTCATCGATAGCGTCTGCGCTACGCCAGTAGCGGGGGACAAGACATGCTCTGAGAAAGTCGGGGAGTGCACCACGGATCCGGTGACCGGTCAGCAGAACTGCCCGCAGGCAGGAAAGCTCAAGGTCGCAACCTCGACCGCGTACTCACAAGCCATCATCAACTCGCGCATCACTTCGCTCGCAAGCTCGACCGTGACCAATATCGAAAAGTCGAATACAGCGATAACCCTCATCGACCGCCTGATCGCGGGCATCACCAACACTGCATCGCTCGACGCGCAGCGTGTCGCACTGCAGCAGCTCGACAATCTTGTTGCACAGCGCACGCTCCATAGTCAGTACGACTTGCAGGAGGCGCAGAAGGCGAAGGACGACATCACGGCGTCCATGGAGACGCTCCGCACGGACACGCTGAAAGCGTGGACCGAATCGACCGATGTGAATACCGGGTGGTGCAACGTGAACAACGCGGCACTCGTAAGCTACTGGAAGCAGAAGTGGAGACAATAACGCACGTATGACTCCGTCTTGGACACAGCTTGCATCGCGAATGATAGCGACCTTTGCGATCGCTATCTTTGTCGGCGGCGGTGTCCTCGCGATGATGTTGCCACAAACTGTATCCGCTCAAGCAGCCTCGACCACAGCGAATTCCACATGCCGTGCGGTCGGCCTTGATACAACATCATCGCCTGAGTTCCCCCAATACGTGTACCAAGACGCGAGCGGCAATCCCTGCACACCAAGTGCGCAGCAATCGCTCACACCAGAATTGTCACCTCCGAGCTCGGGCACGTGCAGTCTAAATCCGTTCTACTTCTCATTCGACGCGTGTATGAAGGCGCTTATGAGCTGGTTCGGCTCATGGTTCCTCACCATGGGCGCGGCGCTACTCCAACTGTCCGGATGGATCTTCGATACATTCATTCAATATATAGTCATTTCGTTCGGCAAAACGCTCGGGTATCTCGGACTTTTGGACCAAAACGGACAGCAAGGCGCAATCACCATAGGATGGACAGTCTTCCGCGATTTCTCGAACATACTTATCATCGGATTTTTCGTATTCATAGCGATCTCTATCATTCTTGGCCTCTCAGAATTCGGACAAAAGCGGCTTATTGCGAATGTGCTCGTCGTCGCGGTCTTGATGAACTTCAGCCTTTTGTTCACCAAACTCATCATCGACGGCTCGAATTTCGTCGCGTACCAGATCTATTCGCAAATGGCGAGCTCCAACGGCACAACGTCGGGGCAATTTAATGTGTCAGAGAGTTTCATGCGGCCCATGAAGATCACGAGCGTGTGGTATACGTATGATCTCGTACGCGAGGTCGCGACGAAGAGCGATAGCGGCTTCCCAGCATTCGCGTACGGCCTCATCGGCGGCATCATGCTCACAGCCGTAGCGCTCGTACTCTTCTACGGCAGTTTCCTCATCGCATGGCGCGGCATCATTTTTATCCTCCTGATGCTGACAGCGCCGCTCGCTTTCGCCACGTATCTCATCCCGACACTTTCGAAAGGGGAGTATGGGTGGAATTCGTGGTGGAAGATGCTCATCAACAACGCCGCGTTCGGACCACTCCTCATGATCCTCCTCGCGCTCTCACTCGCGATCATTAATGCGGCTGGATCACGCGCCACAACACCAATCGGCGATATCATTTCAGATCCGAGCTCCGCGCCGACGGGCGCATGGATCACCATCCTCGTCTACATCATCGGCACGGGGCTTCTCTTCGCATCGCTTAAGCTTGCGAGTAGTTTCGCGGGCTCGATAGGCGGGGGGTACGGCGCAGGCTGGAACCTTACCCAGCTTCTCAGCCTCACGCCGCGCGCGGGCGTCGCGGCGTTTGCAGGGGCCGGAATGCGTAGAGGCTTCGGCGGAAGGGCCGCATTCCGATCTCTTGAACTAGAGGAAGATATCGAAAAACAGCGCCGATCTGTGCGCCGAGCTGCGCCAGAGGACAAATATAAGGAGAATCAGAAACTCATGGAACTTCTGAAGCAAAAAGGCGCAGCGGACAAGACCGCGAAGCGCGAATTTAACTTTGAGAATACGGAGCTCGGCAAAGCGCTGAAGAAGGTCGGCATGCCATCCTTGGCAGGCGACACCAAGGGTGGGTTCGAGGGTCCGCGTAAAAAGACAGCCGAAGAAGCAGCCAAAGCCACGGAGGCTGCGGTCGTATCCAACAAGCAGGCGGAACAGATCGCGAAAGAAGCGATGGCACAGCAGGTTGAATCCCAGAAGAAGCAGCTGGAGGAGCAGCGCTCAACGAACGAGCAAGTGGTCAAGGCTGTCCAGACTGTCGCGGATAGCGCGAAGCGACCGCACCACGCAGAAAGGGATGAGGCGTTCAAAGTCGCAGCAGACGCAACGAAACGACAGTCGCAAGCCGAGGAGGATTTCAAGGCGGGCAAGATTGATTCAAACAGGCGCGAAGAAGTTATGCGCGAACAGAAACAGCGCATCGAGGAAGCGAACAAGAAGATCCAAGAGACGAACGCCAAGCTGACGGAGATCGACAAGCTCCACATGGAAGCTCCGCATGTGAAGCTCGCACAAGATGGTATTCGCCAAGCAGAGCAAGGTCTTAAGGAGCTTGAGAAGAAACAAGAGGAGGGGGCAAAGGAACTCCAGGCGAAGATCATCAGCGAGAGCATCGACGACGCGGCAAAGATCGCTAGCGACCTGCATCACCTTGATGCATACGAGACGAAGGTCACGGGCTCGAAGATCCGTGATCGACTGAAAGATAAGCGGATCAAGGACCAACTGCGTGTCATGAAGACGCTCGATGAGGGCAGTGGTACGCCTCCCGCAGGCGGAACAGCATAGGATATGCCACAAGAGGGAAACGGTTTCGATAAAGAGATGCAGGAGCGGTTCAACTCGCTCCCTAAGTCTGTACAAGATGCTATTACATCAGCGGGCGTGGAGAAGCATCTGCGCGAACTTGCCGATTCGCACAAACTACATCTCGATCAGTGGACCGCGCTCGAAAATGAAGTAATGCTCGCACTGCTTGGCTTCGAACCAGTCTCCGACCTTGCGAAGAACATCGAGAGCGAGGTACACGTGGACGCGGCGACAGCCGCAGCCCTTGCATCCGACGTATCCCAGATCGTTTTTGCACCCATACGAGGAGAGCTTGAGCGCATCCTCGAGCACCCCGAGGCGCAAGCGGCCTCGACCACTGGCATGGAATCGATGCGCAGCGAGATCCTCGCCCAAGAAAAGGCCGCGGCCGCCCCCACGGTCGCACCTGCGACCCCGCCGGCATCGCCGCCCGAGGCAAAAGTTGAGCGAGCACCCCTGAGCGCCGCGTACGCGCCGAGTGTTGCGAGCCACGAGCGTAAGGCGATAGAAGGCGACCCGTACCGCGAACAGATTATCTGAGCGGGTTCTTCGCGAACGCGCGTCGGCCTCGCATGCGGGGCTGTTATAATAATTGAGTCATGCAGTTCCAAGTGCCTCAATTCATCGAGGTCGAGGACAAGATCGTGGGCCCTCTGACCTTCAAGCAGTTCGTGTTCATCGCAGGAGGGCTCGGCATGGCCTACGTGGTCTTTCGCATCCTACCGCTCATACTCGCGGCACCTCTCATAGTAGCGATACTTGGCTTCGCCGCGGCCCTCGCATTTCTTGAGATCAACGGCAGACCGTTTTTGCTCGCTCTTGAGAACGGTTTCTACTACTTCCTCCACCCGAAGCTCTATCTGTGGAACAACGAGCGCTCGAAAAAACCAGCCATCAAGAAGGCGCAGGAGCCATCGAGAGGGAGCGCGAGCGTGTATGTCCCCAAACTGTCAGACAGCAAGCTTCATGAGCTCTCGTGGAGCCTCGACATCAATGAGCGTATCGCCGCCGGCACCACGGATGACCGCGACCGCAATGGCATGGATCCGGTACAAGGTCTGCGTGTTCCCGAAGATATCGTCGCACAATTGAAGAGAAAGGCCGTACAATAGAGATTCATATGCCCGAAGCCGCCAACGCAAGCAAACGCACTGTATCCCGCTCGACGCAGGACTTCGTACCTATCCAAGAGGTGCGCGACGGCATCGTCGTCCTCAAAGACGGCGGGCTTCGCGCAGTCCTCCTCGCGTCGTCGATCAACTTCGCTCTTAAAAGCGAAGACGAGCAGACAGCATTCATCGTGCAATTTCAAAATTTCCTCAACTCGCTCGACTTTTCCGTTCAGATCTTCGTGCAGTCGCGCATGTTGGATATTCGCCCGTACGTCGCCACGCTCGAGGCACAGTACAAACAGCAGCTCGATGACCTTATGCGTATTCAGATTCGCGAATACATTGAGTTCATCAAGAGCTTTACCGAAGCGGCGAATATCATGACGAAGAACTTCTTCGTGGTCGTCCCGTATTCTCCGGCAGTGATCACGAAAAAGTCCGGTCCGGCATCATTCCTCCCGTTTGGCGGCAATAAAAAGAACCCGGAAGAGGTTAATAGATCATTCGAGGAGCAGGTCTCACAGCTGGAACAGCGAATTTCGATAGTGCAGCAGGGCCTTATTCGCACGGGGGTGCGCACGGTGCAGCTTGGTACCGAAGAGGCTATCGAGCTTCTCTACAAGATGTTCAACCCGGGTGAAGAGGGCAAACCGATGCCGGTGCCAGACCAGATATAATCGTATGGCTTTCACTGATCTACTACCGTTTGGGAAGAGGAAGGAGGCGGAATCGCCGAACATCCTGCCAGTTCTCCCGCAAGAGATATACCAGTCGGGTGTTCTCGACCTACAGGACGTCATTGCGCCGCACGCGCTCAAGGTCAATTCGAGGGAACTCGACCTCGGCGAGAAGATCGCTCGCACGTTCTTCGTCATATCGTATCCGCGATTCCTCACGACCGGCTGGTTCGCGCCTATCATCAACATGGACAAAGTGCTCGACATCTCTATCTTCGTGCACCCGATGGATACCAACGAAATGCTGCGCAAATTCCAAAAGAAGGTAGCTGAGGTGCAGAGCCAGATCGCGTCGCGCGAAGAGAAGGGGATGGTGCGAGATCCTATGCTCGATACCGCGTATTCGGATCTCGAGCAGCTGCGCGATTCGCTCCAACAGGCACAGGAGCGCATCTTCGACGTGGGTCTCTACCTTACGATCTACGGTTCCACGCGAGAAGAGATCGACAAAGTGGAGAGCGAGGTGCGATCTATCCTTGAAGCGCGCCTTGTGTACATTCGTCCGGCACTCTTCCAGCAAGAGCAGGGTTTTCGTTCGGTGCTGCCGCTCGCGACCGACGAACTCGACGTGCACACCAAGTTGAATTCAGCTCCGCTCTCCTCAATATTCCCGTTTATCTCATTCGACCTTACTTCGGATCGAGGCATTCTCTATGGCATCAACAGGCACAACTCGTCACTCATCCTCTTCGACAGATTCTCGCTTGAAAACTACAACTCGGTGACCTTCGCAAAGTCTGGCGCCGGCAAGAGCTACACGACGAAGCTCGAGATTCTGCGCAGTCTTATGTTTGATACTGAAGTCATCGTCATCGACCCTGAAAGGGAATACGAGTACCTCGCGGAGACAGTCGGCGGCCGATACTTCAACATTTCGCTCTCATCTGAGCACCACATCAACCCGTTCGATCTCGCGATCCCACGAGAAGATGAAGCCCCGTCAGATGTGCTGCGCAACAACATCATCACGCTCGTGGGCCTCTTCCGCATCATGCTCGGCGGACTTACACCGGAGGAAGACGCGATCATCGACAAAGCCATCACCGAGACCTACGCCCTCAAGGACATCACGCCTGAAGCGAATTTCGCTGCTGTAGAACCGCCGCTTCTATCCGACTTCGAGCTCGTGCTCTCCGGCATGGAAGGCTCTGAGAGTCTCGTGCAGCGCCTATCGAAGTACACGAAGGGCACCTGGTCGGGCTTTATGAACCGGCCGACCAACGTCGACATGAACAAAAAGCTCGTAGTCTTTTCGGTACGAGACATGGAAGACGACCTCAAACCGGTCGCGATGTACATCATTACGCACCATATATGGAATACGGTCCGCAAAGAGCTCCGTAAGCGCTTGCTCGTCATCGATGAGGCATGGTGGATGATGCGCTCCGAAGATACCGCATCGTTCCTCTTCTCTATCGCAAAGCGAGGACGCAAATACTACCTCGGTATATCGACGATCACGCAGGACGTGTCCGACTTCCTCAACTCGCCTTATGGCGTGCCGATGATCACCAACTCATCGATCCAGCTCCTCCTGCGCCAATCGCCGACGTCTGTCGACCTCGTACAATCGACGTTCAAACTATCCGACGAGGAAAAGTATCTGCTCCTTGAGAGCGACGTGGGGGAGGGGATCTTCTTCGCAGGACTCAAGCACGTTGCCATCAAAGTGATCGCCTCATACACGGAAGACCAGATCATCACGTCTGACCCATCCCAGATCCTCGCCATCAAGAAGGCCAAGCAGGACCTCGAAGCGGCAGACTCCGCATCCTCGGCTGGCGCAGCAGCTGCATCTATTCGCCCGGTCTCAGCGACAGCACCCGCACCGATGCCAGCGGCCCCGGGAGCCGATACAGCGCCGGTCGGAAAATCCTTCAGTAGCTCTGATCTCAAGGAAGTATGAGGTTGAACGCCGCGCGTGCACTCTTAGGCGTCATGCTTGTGTCCGCTTTGCCATTGTTCGCGAGCGCGCAGCAGTACGATATTCCCGGCGCCTCAAACGCACTCTCCATTGTAATGACGCCGGCACAGCCAGAACCAAAGAGCACGGTGCGCCTCACGCTCCAGAGCCCTATCTACGATCTTGATACGAGCCTGATCTCGTGGAGGGTCAACGGCGAGCCGCTCTCCGAAGGTGAGGGGCTCAAGAGTGTTTCGATCGTCGTCGGCGCAGCAGGTGAATCGACTGATGTATCGGCCGGTATCATCCATGGTGATGACGACGCGGTCGCGTACACAGTGATCACGCCCGCGATCGTTGATCTCATGTGGGAGGCAGAAGGGCTCGTGCCGCCGCTCTATAAGGGTAGGACTCTCTCGGCCGTAGGCTCCCGACTCACATTCGTCGCG
>CBIMKN010000017.1:0-12716 GCA_966244515.1 uncultured bacterium | reverse complement strand
ATCCACTCTGTCGCAGGCACGGCGATAAATTGAATGCCACTTTCTTTCGACGCTGCGACGACCGTCTGCGGCAATCCATACTCCTCGCTCCCCTCTGCCTTTGGCACCATGTCGTATGAAAAGAGTCGCGTGTCGAGAGCGAAAAGATTCGTACCGGCATAACCTGCCCCAGAACTATTCTCTACGATGCCGGTGATGTGGTGTGAGTGATCGACTTGGACAGAACCCCCGGTGATGTGGTCAGTCTTTTGCACAAGCATTGACCAGGAATCTTTCTTCTCGAGGCACGAGAGCACATCATCCGCAGCGTAGATGTCATCGCCCATCATGACCACGAAGCGATCATGCAGTATGTCCTTTGCGCGCCAGAGCGCTCCCGCCGTGCCGTCGAGCACGTCTTGTTCGATATAGAGGATTCGTTTGTCCTTGTAGGAGCCACCGAATCGATCGTGAATGATGCTGCCGAGATAGCCCACAATGATGATGATCTCGTCGACATCATCCGGCAGTACGTCGAATTTGTGCTCAAGCAGCGTCTTGCCGAGCACGCTGAGCATGGGCTTCGGCAAATCCTCGGTAAGTTCGTTCATGCGAGTACCCCGCCCTGCGGCCAGAATTACTGCTTGCATACGACGCATTCTATCAAACTGATGCTTATAAAACGAAACCGCCCCTTGCGGGGCGGTTCGTTCGGGGAGCCGATACTATCGATCGCTGTGAGAGATTTCCGATCGGACGCGCTCTATCGTGCGAGCCGCAGCTTCCTTGCCGCCGAGACCGAAGGCAAGACCGAATGCGAGCGACGCAGCGATGACGAAGCCCGTGAAGATCGTCTGCACGAACTCTGTCGCGACGCCGAGCTGATTGAGCGCAGCGAGGACCGCCGTGACCCAGATCGCCCACTTCGCTACAGTGCCTGCGAGATTCGCGCCATGAGCGCCAGCGGCGCGAGCGGAACCAGCGACGAGACCCTTCACGACTTCCGCGACGACAGCGCCGAGGATGAGGATGAGTGCCGCTACGATCACCTGAGGCAAGTAGAGGAGCACCACCGTCTGGAGGAAGACCGTCACGCGAGTGAGGCCGAGGATCTCAAGCGACGCGACGAGGAACACCAGGATGATGAACCACATCACGAGCGTGCCGAGGAACTTGCCCACATCGAGCGAGACGCCAGCGCTTCGGGCTGCATCATTGAGACCAGCCGCTTTCACGGCATCGTCGATGCGGAGCACGCGCACTACTTCCACGACCACACGGTACAAAATTACGCCGATTATCCAGCCGATGACGAACACGATGACCGCGGCGAGGATAGACGGGAGATACGCCGCAACCGTGTACCAAAGGTCATAGAAAGAACCTTGGACGGCGCCGGCGGACTGCGAAACTATCATATCGATTTATGTGTAATGTTACTTAGGTAAATAACGGTTCGACCCGTTACCCTTCATGATAGCAACGTAGAGGGCCCCTTGAGGGGCCCTCGAGGGCGTATGTGGATAGACCCAAAACGAAAGAATGGCTCGTTTGAGCCATTCTTCGCTTAGAGCATCCTGGTCTTGTCGAGCAAGACGACGTGCGGGAAATCGAGGGTATCGCGTATCAGCTTGTCCTGGATCGTAAGACGGTAGCGGAATTCGGGAGTGGAGAACGCTGCATAGCGGATCTCGCGGCCAAATGTCGGTTCAAGCTTCTTGATGACGCTCTCTAGGCGACGCTCATTGAGACTATCGAGCGCGACGACAAGATCCGCGGGACGCGACTCATCACCCATGAATGCGCCGGAGAGTATGACGGCAGAGACCTTGCCCGTGCGGCGCAGCGCGCCGACGATCGTATCGAAACGTATCGGTGAGACTTCGTGAACGAAACCGGAGATCGCGCGCAGGTGCTTGAAGTTCTGATCGATGATCCACGTCTTGAGCTTTCCCTTCCCTTGTACTTCCCGCTTCGAACCGTTGGCAAGCTTGATCGAGATCGTCTTGCTTCGCTTGATGACGCCGATCTTTTCAAGCGTCTTGATCTCCTTCTCAGCGGAAGCGACCGTCACGCCGGCCCTCTTTGCAGCGAGCTGTGCAGTGAAAGGTTCCGTCTGATTGAAAATAAAAACACGCAATATCTTCGAGCGAGGCTGGCTTCCGATAAAGGTCCCGAGAAAGTCGTCTTTCATATACCTCGATAGTACCACCCCCGCGATTGGCGGGTGTGCGGCTGTGGATAGTAGATAACTCTGATTTTCATGAGCCCCGGGTGCGAATTGACTTACCGGCCCGGGGACGTAGTGTAGTGCGACCGACTGGGAGGGTCTTATGACAGACGCTGCATCCTCACCAGTAGCGGAGTTCTCTATCAAGCTGCTGGTCATGTGTGACGGTAGCGTAAGCGTACGTGTAACGCGTGAGGCCGCCGACGAGTCTTTCGATCCTAGGATGATCGACGAGGCTCTCGGCCCCGCAATGGAAACACTCGGCGACAAGCTCGCTCAGGACATCGCGGCTCTGAAATGCGAGTACGAGACGCGCGCACTTCTCAAGCGATAAGAGCGGTGCCGACAACGCGAAAGCCCCGGGAATCCCGGGGCTTTCTTTTTCGCGCTGCTGCGAGGTTACTTGAGCGTAACCTTGCCGCCCGCTTCTTCTACCTTCTTCTTCCACGCTTCGGCGTCTTCCTTCTTCACACCGGTCTTCATCATGACGGGAGCGCTTTCTACCATGGTCTTCGCTTCCGCGAGGCCGAGGCTGAGAGCTTCCTTCACGACCTTGATGACGGCGATCTTCTGCTCGCCGGCAGCCGTGAGTTCGACGTCGAACTCGCGCTTCTCCTCGGCTGCTGCCGCTGCAGGGCCTGCTACTGCGACCGCGGCCGCAGACACACCCCACTTCTCTTCGATGGCCTTCACGAGCGTATTGAGCTCGAGAACGGTCATCTTCTCTACTGCTTCGATGATCTGTTCGTTGTTCATAGATGTACGATAAATCGATTGTTAATTCTTCGTCTTTGCGACTTCCGAGAGGACGACCGCAAAACGCTGGCGAGGTGAATTGATCACCTGCGCGAACATTGCGCGGAGCGTATCCATCGGCGGGATCGTCGCGATCTCCTGCATTGCGGCCTGGCCGACGAGCTTCTCCTCGAAGATACCTCCGATGATAGAGAGCTTGTCAGTGAGCTTCTTGCCGAAGTCGTGAACGAGACGCGCCGCGACCGTGCTGTCGTCTCCTCCGCCAAAAGCGACTGCGACCTCGCCCTCAAGGGGGAGTTCGTCATGCTTGTGGCCGAGGCTCTCGAGCGCGCGGCGGATGAGAGTCTTCTTCGCGACGAGGTACTTCACACCGCTCTCTTTGAGAGCGCGGCGCATAGCCGTCTCATCGGCGACCGACAGGCTGTTGAAGTGCACGAAGACGCTCGATGTCGAGTTCTTGAATGCATCAGTGAGCTTGTCGATGATGACCGCCTTTTCTGCTTTCGTTTTTGCCATAGCTACATGAGCTACTTCGACTAACCAAGGCGGGGATGATCCCCAGAGAGTTTTCGACCTCGGCAGGCTCCTTTCGGAATGAAACCCAGATGGGTACCCGCTGTCTCTAGCCTTGTGCGCCGCATACTACAGCAAATCGCTCAGGGGTCAATACGGTACATTGACTTATGCGCATTTCGTGCTATTATTGCTAGAGGGAGGTGTCTCCAATTGCAAAGGAGAGCACCGAAATGAACGTTAAAATCCCAGAAGACTGCCAGACGGCAGCAACACGTCATCCGCACTGGAATGACATCCGCGACGCTCTGACGGAGCGCTTCAAACACTCGCCGGACCTTGAGAAATGGGCCGTCGACGTGGTGAGCGCGCATCTGTTGGGGTGCCCCGAAAGGGCGCAGCAATCATGCCGGACGCTCGGCAAGGATGCGGCGAACGACGTGATCGCTATCTGTCGCGGCTATGGCATCGACATCGACGTTGTCTTATAGCACCAACCGGGCATCGGGATCTCAGGACCCCGATGCCCTCAACTCTATGGGAGGCATGAATGAACGCAGTAGTACAGATCGAGCAGCCTGACCGCGCACCTGCGGCGGCGCTCGTCGACGCGGAGATCGCGGTGGGACGCGAATTCGACTCGAATCCCGATCTATTTCTTATCAAGGAAGCGATCGCGCAATTGCGCCTTCGCGACTGGAGCGCTGCGTCGGCGATCCTCGAAGAAATCGCGGCCTCGTCAAAAGCGCGGCTGCAAGCGATCCTCGCACGTGAGCGATTCAGGATGCTGCCGGCGGCATCGTCGGCGGATGCGATCCCCCGCTCTTCGCTGATCCACAGCGTGCGGACGGAACAAGCTGTCAGTGCGGAAGAGTTCAAAAGCTGCATCGTCGATTTTGCGGGCACGATGGCTCACTACGCCAACGGCGACGAAGCAGTGCTTCGTGCGACCAAGCTCGTGCTGTGGTCGGCGCTGACTGGACGGTTCGTCATGATGAATGACTTTCTGCTCAATCTCTCGCCGAGCTACCGCAAGGTGCTGAATTCGATCCTCTTCGAGCACGACCTCGTGCTCTGGGACCCGATCAAGCAGCGTGCGATGCGCATTTGGGAAAACTAAGACGCAACGGAAAACAAAAAGAGTGCCGTTGCGCGAACGCCGGAGGCTCATGCCCCGGCGTTTTTCTTTTTATCGCGGTGATTGGAGCATCCTCGCCGCGGCAGCTGCGACCTGTTCTTTTTGCGCTTGTTTCTCGGTAAGCGTGTTCACGCCATACGTCACACCGAAGCTGACGCCCAAGAAGACCGCGAATCCGATGACCGAGCGCACGAATGAGCTCGTGGGAGAGGGCCTCATATCTCTATTATACTGTATCCATGTACTTGCGCGCATCCGTCATTGTCGCGCTCATGCTTTTCCCTGCCGTTTCCAACGCTGCCGAAGCGGTGTTCCCCTCCCAATCGCTCTGGCTTTCCGATACGAAACCGTCCCAGGGAGAGAAAGTGCGCATTTATGCGGTCGTCTACAATGCCGGCGACGCCGACCTATCGGGCGCGCTCACATTTCTCGTGGACACGAAGACACAGGAAGTCCGCGATCTCACGCTGAAATCCGGAGAGAGCACAGTGGTATCCACGCTCTGGACCGCGTCCGAGGGCGAGCATACGTTCTCGGCAAAATTCGCCGGCAAGGGCGCAGCCGATTCCGAGGCATCGATCAGCGCATCGGTCGTCGCCAAGGTCGATGCTCCCCCATCGGCAGTCGAGCAGACCATCACGCAGGCGAAAGATGTCGGCAGCCAGATCGCGTCCACATCGCTCCCGATTCTCTCGAGCGTTGCCAATACGGTATTCGACGCGACAGAATCGATGCGCAATGCGGGCATCGATTATCTTGAGTCGAAAACAGCAGCTGCGCCCGCTGCGAGCACTGCGGCGTCGCATTCCCCTGCCGTGCTCGGCACCACCACTGTAAACACAGCAGCCGGCGTGGACGGGACATCTGCGGACGGTATGCTCTCCAAAATACGTCAGACGGCGGCCGCTGGCGCCCTCGCGGTCTTCAAATCGCTCTGGCTTTTCTACCCCATCCTCGTCCTCCTCCTGCTTCTCATTTTCCGCTGGCTCTACAAATGGGTCACCCGCCCCCGGTTTTAAACCAAGCCCGCTCTTTGCCCTCGCCACAATCATCCATGTGGCCACGCAGCGACCCGACAAAATAAGTATGCGACCGCATTTTTTTGTCGTCCGATTAAGGTGAGCACGTCCAAAGGATCGTCACATAACTACTGTGCACAGCTGAAAAGCCCTTAGAGACATAATCATTTCTTCTTTACTTCATACACATCAAGCGTCTTTATTAGATTTAACAGTTTACTGGATGAGCTCAATTTCAATACTCTTCCGTCCGTTTTTAGTTGTTGAGGCGCAAGATTAAATAATTCAGCGTCGTTAGAAATTATGTCAAATCGACTGTATAGATACGCAACTATATCCGCAAACAACACTCCTATTGTTTCCATATTTGATGCCACTGATTGTACGTCCTCAAGCAGCACATATCCCTTTTTATTAAGTATTGGTGTAACCGCCTCACGAACATCGGACGTAGATAGTGCACTATGTGAATCAAAATGGATTGCTATTAGATTCTTTCCCGCGCCCTTTGGCGCACGTCCTAAAGTTTTATCTAACAACGCGGAGAGGCATTTTAAATAGCTCGTCTTAAAGGATTCGGCTTCAAATCCACAGTAAGCGAACTTTATGCGTGACAACTTCTTTGAAATGTTGAGTTTAAGTAATTGTTCAACAACCGATATTCGGTCATCGATAGTGAATCTCGGATCACCCTTGCTGATCGAGAACAAATACTTACCCTTAAATTCGATTTCTTTATCCCACCCGGATTTGTAAATGATGTTCTTGGCCGAGGATTTAATTGTTGAGTATGAATATGAATCGACGTACGCGAGGCAGATTCCTAAATATTCACGCTTGAGCGAATCCGACGATTCATCGACGAATACCAGCTTCATGATTGCTATGCTCGAGAATTGAGTTTTACTATCTTTGACCAGTTAATTATTCCTTCCTCACAATACTCATTTGTGAACTCGCTCGTGAACTTGTTTATAATCGCTGCATATTGATCCGTAAATTCTTGATTCTTTTCCGCTGCCTGGTTGCCCAGCGGTTCGATTATGTCTGTATATAGATCTGAGTTACCTGAAATGAACTCCCAGAATTTTTGCCCACAAAGTTTCAGATACTCTCCTTTATCTGGACGGCCGTCCCGGCCATAACAGCAGCCATTTACAGCTATAATGTTCATCTTCGATGTATTCGTACCAAGAATCTTTTTTGCTTGCTGAAAGTTGGTTTTCATTCGTTTAATCTGACTCGAGTTGCCCCAGTTCGGACCTGATTTAATCGCAACAATATACTTTATATCGTCTCGAACAAACTCAAGATCGATACCCTCGGCAGCCGACTTGCTGCCTCCAAAAACGATTCCATTTATATAAATTGCCAAACCTTCGAGGAAACTGCCAAAAATTGTTTCTTCTTGCGACGAAAGGTACGCATCCAGTAATTGTTTCACAATCACCTCGGATGTCTGCACATTCTTCGCCTTGAACAAATATGGATTCTTCCTTTTTAGCACGCGACTCAACTCAAGAGTCGAAAGGCTTTGGACACGTGCCGCATGGAATGCGCCAATATTCTGTTCGACGTAACCAGTGACGTCTTCTATTTCGAGGGTTGCCACAATATTTGTCCTGCATAGCCTTTTTTCAAGAAGGCGGATGCGGATGGTTGAAATATATCCTTTGACACCTCAAAACGCGAGTCCTTAATTAATGCGTCTGGGAATGAGTCCATTAAGCGAGTACGCGCCTCGTTAAAATTCTCCTCAAGGATTTCTAGTCCAATTGAGTTTCTTTTTAGGCGCATGGCAGCAACAGATGTAGTGCCCGAGCCGAGAAAGGGATCCAACACAAGATCCCCATCTCTTGTAAAGAGCTTAATGAACCACTCTGGAAGCGCCTCGGGGAATACAGCACTATGATTTCTATTTGAGCATTCAGTTGCCATATGGATCACATTTGAAGGATACGCCATATCTCTGTTCAACCAATTGGCAACCTTCTTTCCAAATCCGCTACCAACTGCTGAATTATCTCTTCGTCGATCAGTTTCATTCAACTTCTTAAGACGACTTCGTGCCCACTCCCCTGTCGGCACCATAACGGCGTCTTGGTACATGTTGAACGTGCGAGATTTATTGAATTGAAGTAATCGTTCCCATGAGTCACGGAACCGATTAGGCCATTTCCCTGGGAAAGAGTTCTTTTTATGCCATATGAACTCCTCGGTCCAGTACCACCCCTGTTCTCGAAGTGCTTGGATTAATTCCAATACGTATGTATGCCGTTCACCGGCAACTACCTTTTCCTTGATATTTAGAATGAAGGTACCGCGGTCATCGAGAACACGCAATAACTCCTCTGATACTGGCAAGAACCACTCTACATACTTATCCGGAGAAATACCGCCATAAGTATTTTTTCTACTATCCGCATACGGAGGAGATGTAATTATGAGATCAACAGTTGAATCCTTGACGTCCCGGAGTCGTTCTTTTGCATCACCTAAGATAACAGTTGCCGAAACTGCCTTCATGCCATTCAGTATACCCCGCACTCAAAAAAGGACCAGGGGACAACATAAACAACGACGCGAAATTCGCATGTTTACGCCACGCGTAAAAGTTATACACATGACTGCCTCCGCGCAATGATCAGTTGCGAGTAGAATCCAGGTATCACAATGGGAACCGCAGAGGTTGGGCTGCGGTATTATTGGCTTAGACGGCTTCTGTGCGCGGGACAGGTGGGGTTCACCTTAAAGCAACTCTCTGGGCCTCCTATCGGCGATCTCATCAATCGCCTACGCGGTGATACCGCGTAGAGTACGTACTCGGAGAATTACGCTTTCTGCCCCCGTCTCGCGCAAAGCAGCCGTCAAAGAACATTGTCTGCTACAGTGTAGCACCGTATACGCCGCATACTAGCATGCGCGACACAGCATGTCTTACGATGACATGTTGGTCATGCGCGAAAACCCGACAAACGAACGTCTAGATCCACGGACCGATTCTCTGCACGCAGGTCTTGCTGACCTACGAGCCACGCAAAGTATCCCCAGAACCACCACACAGTAATGAGAACGATAGGTACCGCGACCCAGAACCACCACTTGTGGAGCAATCTAGAGATCATTAAAAGAAATTATTGCACACCTGCATCTTTCTTCATGAATTATCCCCAGCATCTTATATATCAAATGATGGAGATCGTAACTCCATCATATTATTCTCTGAATGACCGGCATCTATCATGCCCTCAACCGAGGCGTTGAGAAGCGCCAAATATTTCTCGATGACCAGGATCGAGCACGGTTCGTTCATGACATGTACGAATTCAACGATGAATCTCCTGCGGGAAATGCGTATCGGCGATTCGATCCAATGATGGAGTTACGATCTCCATCATTGGGCGCATCTCGGGAGCAAATCGTCACTATCCATGCCTGGTGCCTGATGGGCAATCACTACCATTTATTACTCTCGGAAATAGCGGACGGGGGCATGTCTCGCTTCCTTCGCAAGCTGAATATCGGGTATGCCATGTACTTCAACGAGAAATACGGACGTTCTGGCGTTCTGTTTCAGGGCCGCACGAAGAAGATACGGATTGAAAAGGACGCGCATTTCTTGCACATTTTGCATTATATCCACCTTAATCCCCTCGATTTCGTACCTAACCTTGAGAATTGGCGCGCTGTTGGCGCCCCCAATATCCAAGAGGCGCTTCGCTACTTAGAGGCTTACAGATGGAGCAGTTATCTTGATTACTGCAAAACGCCCAACTTCCCGTCAGTGATAGACAGGTCGCTGTATGAGGATACGTATCCAGACTACAGATCCAGCGTCGCACATCATTTAACAGACTTTAGTCTGCCTGAAGCAAAAGCACTCCTGTTGGAATGATGGAGATCGGATCTCCATCATTCGGGTATTTTAGAGGGCACTGATCTCTTTGGTGAGTTCGCTTGCGATGCTGCGGTCGCCGTAGGAGAGCGCTTCGTCGCGCGCCTCGGTGAGGTACTTCTTCGCATTTTCCTTGTCTCCCCTATCGCGGTACTCTCGTCCGAGCGTGATCTTGAGCTGCGTCGCGCGTTGGCCGCTCATGTTCTCGATGCCGCGCTTGAGGATATCGATCGCGGCGGTCGTGTCCTGCCTGTAGACGTACTTGTACATTTCGTACATGTCCGTGTAGTTGGCCTCAAGGGTCGAGGATACCCCTATCGACTCCTCGTAGTATTTCTCTGCTTTTGCATAATCCTTCTCCTCGTGGAAGTAGTGTTCGCCGAGGTTGTGGCGCGACACGGCATCGTCCGGGAATGTCTTGCGGAGATACTCCCACACTTCCACTGCGCCATCATGATCACCTACCATGCGGTAGTAAATGGCGAGATCAAGCCATGCCTGATAGTCTCCCTTGTCTTTTTCAAGTCGTGTCCTGAGTTCCGCTATATTGGTCTCGTATATTGAACGACCCTCCGCTGGGAAATCGGCCGGGAATTGTGTCTCGCGATCCAGGGATGGGACGGGATTCGTTATCGCAGAGCGGGAGAATTTCGGGAATGCGCTACCCTCTTCAAAATAGAAAACGCCGCGGTTGAATGCCCAAAATATCGCGCCAATAAGAAGTATTGCAACGACAAGCAATGCCGAGATGATGGTCCTTTTCTGCATAGACAGACATTCTATGCCAATCCCCCACAAAGCAAAAGCCCCCTCTTTCGAGGGGGCTTTGCTTGCTTGTGTTGTCGCCACAAGCTCGCGAGCGAGATGGTCGTTAGCCGAAGCTAAGTACCATCAGCTCGTTAGTTGGACTTCGAGAGCGTCCAGACGTCCGTACCACCCGATGGGAGGCCAGGGACGCCGAAGCCGTTCGTCCAATCCTCATGCGTCGACTCAGATGTAGTCGTCGCATTACCAGACCAGACGAAGTTGCTGCTGCCCTCGATAGCATCCGCGTCATCAGTGAGCTTGCCTGCGGCAGCCGCGATGTACGCAGAGTCGCCGACGATCTTGGTCGAGACCTGGCTTGTGCCCGACGAAGCAGTGATGCTTACATCGCCCACCACCTTGAAGTAGTAGGTTGCGCCGGCAGGGATCTGAAGCTCAGACGTGCCGAGCGTGATCTTGTTGTTGCCGTTCGCAGGAGACGAGACAGTGCTTCCAAGCTGACCATCCGTGAAGCCAGCGACAGGAGACGAGAAGTTCGAATCCGTGTACGCGTAGAGCTTGAGGTTGGTCGTCGTCGCAGTCGACGTCGCGAGGTTGACGGTGATCTGGTTGATACCGATACCATAACCGGTGTTGCTCGAGGTGATCGAGAAGCGGTAGAGGGTGTTGGTACCAGAGATCAGCGCATTCGTGAGGCCGCTGTTTGCTGTCGCAACAGACGTCGGGTATGAGCGGAAGACGCGCACACCGTCGACGGCCGTGTCAGCCGAAGACGTCCTGTCGATGGTCGAGCCAGACGAGAGACCGATGGCACGAGTGCCGGTCGGATCATCGTTGTCGTAGTCGACCTGGATCAGGATGCCGTTCGAGGTCGTGGCCATACCCGTGCCGATGCTCGCGAAGTCACCCTTGACGGTGAGGATCTTGAAGCCGTTGGCAGGGATCGTGACCGTGCTCGAGAGGGTCGACGTCGCGTAGCGGGTGCCAGCGAAGATCGCCGTACCTACCTGCGTGTTGCCATCCCAGAGCGTGACCTGCGTAAGGTTGTCCGGAGACGAAGAAGCAGCCGAGTTGCTCATCTGGAGAGCAACACGATCAAGCCTCATGTCTTCGTTCGTACCGTTGAAGCGGAGAGCACCGATGACATTGCCAGTGGTGCCAGCCGCAGCAAGCTTGTACGCCGGGCTCGAAGAGTCCTTCGCCACAGTGAGCGCACCGCCAGAAGCGATGGTCATCGTGTTGCCCGCCTGCGTGGCGGCCGTGGTCGAGGTCGGAGTGATCGACTGACCAGAGGTTACGCCAGTACCCGTGAACGTGACCGCCGACTGGAAGCCGAGGTTGAACGTACCCGAGGCGACTGCAGAGTTGACGTCGCACTTCACTGTAACCGTCTTGACCGTACCCTTCGACACTACGAGAGCAGTGTCAAAGCTGTACGTGTCATCGCCGGTGCCGTCAGGATTGACGGCCGTGCTGTTGAGGCGCGTAGCGCCGTCGTACACGTAGCAGTTGGTGATATCACCGCCGGTGAGACCGTCAGTGTAGTACAACTTCACCGAGTTGAAGCGAACATCTTCGCCCGACTGTGTGGCATCGAAGTTGATGCCGGTCACAGTCTGACCCGAGACACCCGAGACGACAGTCTGGGCAGCCGGAGTCGAAGCAATCGAGAGCGCGACCTGGCCAGAGCGTACCGTCATGGTGTTACCCGTGACAGACGAGTTGGAGATCGTGATCGAGTTGCCCGTGACCGTACCGCGAGCGTTGCTCCAGTAGGTGGAGTTCGGCGTCGTGGTAGCGATTATCTGGTCGCCATCCTCGAAGGAGCTGTCAAGCTGACCCTTGAGGGTGTAGACGTGGCGGCCGGTCTGGAACGTCACCGTGTCGGTGAACGTCACCTTACCTTCAGAGCCAGTGCCAGTCGTACCATCGACAGGGCCGGCAACAACGACGCCGTTTTCATCAACGAGCGTGATGCTGTCGATCTGCGTGGCAGACTCGCCCGACGAGAGGTCGAAGCCGAACGTAAGGGACGAAACCGTGATGGCTTCACCCTTGATGTCGACCGCGAAACCGCCGAGAGGCTGGTTCGGAGCGAGGAGAGCGACGTTCTGCGACGCTACCTCATTCGCGCGAGAGACCGAGGAAACGGTACCCGCGTTCACCTGCACGACCATGCCAGAGAAGAACGGAGTGCCTGCCGTGAGCTCAGTCGCGTCAGTTACAGAACCGTTCTCAGACTGCGTTGCCGTGATGCCGTAGCCGAACGTGTTGCCGACTACGTAGATGTCCGAGGCCTTGTAGATGTCGAAGCTGATCGTGCGGGCGGGGCCGCCGATGATATCAGCCTTGACAGTGAATTCCTTGTTGAGACCCTTCTTGATCTCGAGACCATTGCCCGGGAAGATGGCAGTGTAGTAC
>CBIMKN010000016.1:0-12814 GCA_966244515.1 uncultured bacterium | reverse complement strand
TTCCAAAGTTTGTTGCGAAGATTGAGTACGAGCGGACTTTTCGTGGTCCCTGAAGAAACATGGATGTACTTCGCCTCATCCATCGGCAAGAATGTGCGCTCGAAATACGGCCGATCTGCAAGATCGCTCTTCACGATGCATGGCACGTCTCTCCACTGATCTCGCGTGAAATCCGAGAAGTCAGGCACGAATCCCTTCGATGCATAGTGACTCCGATAGAAATCCGAATATGCGCTCTCGTAGGCTTCTTTAAGGACCATCTTGAGAGATGTGAGGGGTTCGCGTTCGTTCATACCACTGTAAGGACGTGTCGGTGACCGCACGGACACTCGCGCTGCTCCAGGGCGCCATGCACGAGTCGGAATCGAAAGAAAGGCGCCGGAGTGTCCGATAGGGATGTGATGAACACGACACGCTCTTCGACGTGCCATGCGTACGAGGGAGAGGGGTGGAACTCCTCACCGCTGAGGTACGTACACTGTGAGGCTACCGAATGTCCCGGCACGGCATGCAGATCCTTAGAGACATGGCCCGGAAGTACGATGGTGCGGTGCGCATGTTCAGGAGTGACGACAATCTGCCAGGTTTTCACGGGCAGTGATGCAAACGCATCAAGCGTTGCGAACAGTGCCTGCGCAGTCTCGATCGCCGCAACAGCGAGTTCCGCGCCAAGTTTTCGCAGCATTTCGTGCGCAAGCGGAATATTGCCCGGTAGAATCGTCGTGCCAAGCGTTTTGGTCCGATGCATTGCCGCCATGAAAATAGGGTCTGTTTGCCAATGGAACGGTAGGTACGCGGCGGCCGCGCGAGGATTGTGAATACTAATCGCATGTTCGAGAGCCTCCCAGCGCATATCCCAAGAAACCGGCATAAACGAGAATTCGTCGCTGAGCGAGAACGAAGTCGGCACATGGTGATGCATGGCGTCTGTTGGGGGCGCCATAAATTTCTGTGCGAGATCCGCCGCTTCGGTCATTCTCAGATCGCCAGTCTTGCTCCCCCAATACCGCGCTGCCCTCTCGATCGCCTCATTGAACGCCGTATCGTTCAGAGCATCCACTCTGTAGAACATGCGTCCAGTATGCAGGCAAATCATTTCCCGTAAAGACAGCGTCACATGATACGATGACGTCGTGCAAAAAATGTCTACAGCTGGTAGTGATGTTTCGCGCTCGAAGTGGCGGGCAGCGGGAGTTGAGCTTACCGCCGCCCCCATGACACGAGCGTCGCTCACAGAATCTCTCAAGAAAGCGGCGAATGTGGTCCACGACGCGCACGGCCGATACGTGTCGACCGTTTTCGACCAGGAATCAGATGACGTAGGCGTGTATCCTCAAGCAGAACAGGCCGCATGGGACAGCGCAGTAGATGTACTCGCTCGCTACAGCGGAGCAGGCGTGATGATGCGCGCGCCACTCTTCTGGCAGCTTGAGATCCCGCTCTTCGAAGCATGCCGCAAGAGCGGGACATTCATATTCGTAAATGATCGTGGCAACATGCCGCTCGGCGCAGCGGCTATCAAGCGCGGCTCCATGCAGGTCGTCGTGACCGACGCAGATGACGCGAATGCTTTCGCACAGCATCTTCTATTGCACGGCGACCCCTTCCCCAAGAGCTGGCTCGTGATCCAAAAAAGCGGGCGCCTGGTGCCGATCTCCTCGGCGCTCACAGGCTCGGGATCTCAGGTCCACGAGGAGATACATGCTATCCCCGGCCTTCCTATTTTCGTGCAGTGCGCTGGAATCATCGGATCAGGTTCGTACCATACCGTTCCCGAGTTTGCATATGAGTTCGGCCACACCACCTATGTGACAGGGCCAGAACGAGACCCTCTTCCGCTCGTGCGCTTTGACGCTGAGTGTACTGCAAAAGAAGTCAGCGTGTGCGCCTGCGGCAAGACCACGTATATGGTCTCGAATCTCAGTACCTCTATCGGCCAATGAGTGCCTGGTAGAGACTCGGTGTTATCGATGATTTGAACTCTTCGTAGACAGGCTCCGTCGCCTTCACGAGTGCGGCGCGCACATCCCCAGAGAGCTCCGTGACAGAACTCCCTTCTGCTTTGAGAGAATCCTTGACGCTTGCATTGAGCTGAATCGAGTCTTCACGTTCGACTTTCGCTGCAGCAAGAGCCGCGTCTTGTAGAGCGCGCTGCTCGGCGGGCGTCAGAGAGTCATAGAATGCGCCGCTCGCAATGACCGCGGTCAGAAAGACGCTGTGGTTCGTTTCGCTTACGTGGGAGGTGTAGGCCGACGCGCCGCCGAGGGCAGAAGCAAGTCTCGCGTACGTCGTTTCTACGCCATCGATGTTTGAGAAATCTCTCTCCGTCCCATGTTCAAGATCCATCGGCACGGGTACCGCGCCGAGAGCCTTCAGTGTCGCCTCCGCCACAGGACCCCCGGAAGTTGCGATGCGTGCACCTTTGAGGTCATCGGTTTTCGTGAAATTCCTCGTCTTCGAAGCGATGATGCGGAAGCCGCCGCTCATCGTGAATGCAAGGCCGCGGATATCGCCCGAGAGCGAACCGAGAATAGGGAGTGCTGCATTATCGAGCGCCGCATTCGCCTCATCGTACGAAGCAAAAAGGAAGGGTAGGTTGAGGGCGCGGAAATCAGCATGATTATCCCCTAGCGGTATCGTGTATGCCGATGCGATGTCGGCAACCCCCGATGCGAGCGCGTCCAGGACCGCTTTGTGAGGGACATCCCCCTTATCCACTCCCACGTCGGCAGGTTGGATCACGACGAGCTTAAGTGTCCCACCGCTCTCCCGCTTGAGGGTATCGGCGAAAACGCGCGTAGCATTATCGAATACATCGGTGGGCTGATGTGAGAGCAACCACTTTACCTCTCTCGCCGAAGATGCGCTCCCGCTATTGGGCTGATAGAAAAAGATTATGTACGCAGCAGCCGCGACGAGCGCGATCGCCGCACCTGCCCACAAGAAGCGTTTTTGCATACCTCAATTATATGACAGGTCTCGTTAATCGCAATTGTCGCGGCGTGGAGAGCGTGCAATAGTAGCGCTGTATGCTCTCCCCCGAACAGCTCTTCGAGCTCGCGCGCCGCGTTACGGAAAAGGGCGGTAATTCTCTCTACCGCGAACTCTACGGGCTTTCCGAGAGCGATAGCGCGCTTTCCCTGTCGAATATGGAAGAGTGGCGCTCTCTGCCCATCATGACCAAGGATATGCTCGCGCAAAAGACGCTCGCGGAGCGCTCATTTATCCCTCTTTCTGAGCTTGATCACGTGAGAGCCTCTTCCGGCACGAGCGGCAAAGCACCATTGTTTTCTCCACGTACCCACGTACGCAATATGCAGTATCGTCTTCAGTACCACGACTTTAAGAAACCCTTTCTCGCATTCACGGTACCGCTCATGCCTCACTGGCACGAAATGTTCCAGAAAGAGCATGGCGGCTCGCCGCATGTGCTTTGCCACGATCCGAAATATCCCGCCGCGGCGGCGAAGCTTGCCTCGGCGGTGGGCGTCGATGCATTCTCTTGTTTCGTCTACCATGTGCGCGACCTCGGCGAGGCGATGAAGCGCGAGGGCATCAATCAGAACATTCGATTCATAGAAGTGACCGGTGAGGTGTGTACGCGCGCCCAGCTCGAATACATGCGCGATGTATTCCCGAGCGCCACCGTCGTGCAATCGTACAATTCGAGCGAAATTGAGGACGCGCACATGGGAATGCCTTGCCGACCCCTTACTGTCGAAGACCCTATCGCTCACTACCATCCGAAAGACACTCACTACCTTGAGCTCATCGACGCGGAAACGGGTGCGACGATCGAACCGCGCTCTGGCGCTGAAGGAGATCTTCTCGTTACTTCATACCCTGGAGACCCTGCATCACTCCCGCTCCTGCGATTCCGCATTGGGGATACCGTCCGCATTCTCGAGGATTCCTGCGCACAGCACGGTACTTGGTCCTTTACCGTGCTGGGTCGTACAGACATGGATTTCGTGAAGGTCCCCGGCGGGGTAATACGAGCTGATGAGCTCGCGCGCGTACTGAGAACCATGCCAGAAAAAGTGAGCGATCGATTCGAGCTTCACTATACCGAGAAGAACGGCGAGAGCGGTCCCAATATCGCGATGCGACTTCATCTAGACGCGAGGCGAGGCACGGACATCTCTTCGCTCGCGACAGAGATCGCGGCATTGCTCCGAGTGGCGCCGGACTACACATTCGCAGATGGGGTCCGTGATGGCCGGTACGCGCCGCTTGAGTGCACCCAACTAGAACTTCCCCCAGGCACGAAGGCCAAGAGGCTCGTACGGGATCAATGATTGCCCCGCCCAATAGGTTGCGTATACTGCCCGCGGAGTAATCCACGCTAGTAGCAACACTACTTTACGGAGGAACAGTTCGATGACAAAGGTTATCCGCGCGGCGACCGTCGCGCTGGCAGCTTTCCTTTCCTGCGGTCCGCCGGCCGAGGCGAAATACCCGGAACGTCCGATCCGCTACATTATTCCGCTCCCTGGCGTGCTGCCCTATCAGAAAGTGATCGCCGACAAGATGTCGTCGATCCTGGGGCAGCAGGTCAATGTGGAGATCGTAGCCGGCGCAAGCGGGATGATTGGCATGCGCCAAGTCGTGACGGCACAGCCCGATGGTTACACCATCGGCTTCGGCGGGACGCCGAACATGGTGCTCTCATTCAAGAAGGAGGCGCCATACGACCCGATGAAGGACCTGTCCTATATCGGGCTCACGTCGAAGTTCGCGCCGCAAATCCTCGCGGTGCGGAATTCCTACAAGGGACACCTCAACGACTTCATATCGGATCTGCAGAAGGACCCGAAAAAGTTCTCGTGGGGGTCGAGCAACCAGAACAGCGCTTACGTCAACGGCATGCGCTTTCTTGCTCACGTCGGCGGCGCAGGTGCCGTCTACGTGCCCCACCAGAGTCCCGCTGCCGCGGTCACCGACGCACTCGGCGGCCACATGGATTTCGTGGTGGAGGCTGGCTCCTTTGTGGGACCCCATGTCGGCACTGAGGGAAAACTCAAGGCGCTCGCCGTGCTCGACAACGAACGCAGCTCCTTCTTTCCGGATATTCCGGTCCCGAAGGAATTCGGCGTGAAGGGCGATCTTCAGCTCGATGCGATGAGCGCGATCGTAGCGCCCAAAGGCGTGCCGCCGGAGATATTGGCGACACTCCGGAATGCGCTCTACGAAACGCTCATGGATCCAACGATCCAAGCGAAGCTGCGAGCGACGATGAATGAACCCATCATCGTCCCGCCACAAAAAATGGAGGCTTCAGTGCGCGACTGGCTCACCAGGGAAAAGAAGACCTGGGACGAGGTCGCGAGCGGAAGCAGCCGATAACCGACACCTTGCACATTCGCAACTACTCAGAAGCCCGGCGCAGTGCCGGGCTTTTTTGTACAAACACCCATCCCTTTTGCTACGCTGTGTACATGCACTCGTTCGTGGCAGAAAAACTAGAGCCTGCATTCACTCAGCTCAAAGCGAGTCACCCCTCTTTTTCAGCGATCGATTTCCCTCTTTCGTGGGGCGACATAGAGGGGGGCGACGCAGCGGAATACGACTGGGTTCCAAATATCTTTGATCGATCGAGGCTCAGCGAACTTAGCATCGTGCCGCTCGGACGAGAAGAGGCCTGGGAGACGATACCTTACTTTGCCGATCGATTTAATCCCGCACAGGTCCTCGGACTCTTTCCGGCATTCTCTCAGCTCGCGACACGATTCCACCGAGCGATTCGCTCGCTGCCCTATCCTATCCCCGTCGCAAACGTCGCCGAGGAACGGGCTCGCGTGGGCGTCGCGCTCATTGAACCCCTCCGCATCGAAGCAGTAGTCACGATGCAACAGGGCTATACGAATTTCCTCGAAGAGCTCGGGCAGCATGCCGCAAAGAATAAGCTCTACTATCAGATCATTCTGCATCCGGAAGAGGTGCCCATGCTCGCACCTGGCATGGAGCGCGTATTTCATGAGATCCACGCGGTACCGGGCATGCCTGCGCTCTACCAGTGCGAACACAGCACGTCCCACCGGGACGCACACTGCTTCCATCCGAGCAGGCGTTTTGCGTGGGAATTCGACGGCGAAGACGTCTTCATGACCGACGCGCTGTCCCAACGCTTTTTGCGCGCTCGTCTCCCACTGCCATTCACTTTTGTCGAACAGAGCTGCCCGTGCGGGCACCCGATCACGCTTTTTCTTTGATATGGCTTCGCTCGACTTTCTCCGCAAGAAACTTCATGAGGTCGTCGCATCTCCGTATTCGTCGTTCTATGAGAATCTATACCGCGGGAGAATAGCGATCTCGTCTGAATTCCCGAAGGATTGGGACGACTGGGAGTCGCTCCCGACGATCTCAAAAGCGGACCTGATGCGAGTGCCGTACCAAAAGCGCACGTTCATTCCGCTCTATGAACTTGAGCGCGTCCAACAGACATCCGGTACTACGAAAGGTGGCATAGTCATTGTCCCGCGACCATACTTCCCCTACCAGCCCGAATTGCGCAGCCGCTTCCACCCCAAACGCTACATCGGCTTCATGTACCCGCACACTCTCTACCACAAATACATCGATGAGGGCACGGTGTTCATTGGTGGCGATCCTGCGCGACTGGAGGCTTCGGCCGCTCTCGCATCAAAATTGCGCGTGGATGGCATCGCAGCAGGAACCGCATCGATTCTGATCGAATTCGCGCCGATTCTGGCGAGGAAATATGACCTTGCCAGAGTGACGAGTCTTTTCGTACAGACCGATGTCTGTCGCGACGCGCAGCGCACGATACTCGGGGAATACTTCCCCAACGCGAAGATCTCGATGATGTACAACTGCACCGAAATGCAGTCCGCGGCGATATTTTCCGCCGTGCCTCCGGTCGAAGGTTTTCCGAGCGCCGTCGAGGCACCGATGGCCGTGCATCATTTCGATCTCATAGATGAAGATGGCAAGCCCATCCGAGAATGTGGCGTGCCAGGCGAGCTCGTGGTCTCCGTCTTGCATGAGAACATGGCGCTCCCGCTCATCCGCTACCGACCAGGTGACCGTGCCGTCATGCATATCCGTACGCCCGAACGCGTCGTTTTCACCGTGCTTGGAAGAACCTCCGGCAATCCGGTACGTCTGTCCGTCGGAGAGATCAAACAGGAGGAGATCGAGCGGGCGCTTGAGGCGATTGCCCCCGGCAAGATCCAGGATTTCGAGGCGCGCGTCAAAGAACGCGACGGAAATCCGCCGCTTCCGTACCTGCATCTCTCGATCGTGCCGCGCGATGAAAGCACGCGCATTGACGCTCGGGATCTCGCGGCGCGTCTTGCCGCCGAGCTCCATATCGCCGAGCGGCGCTCGTACCAAGATGGCGTAGAAAGAGGAGTATGCGGCCCAATGGAGATCGCTCTGGATAAGCCGCTGCAGGGTGCTGGCTGGAAGAAGCGTCAGCGGCTTGTTGACGAACGCACAGGTACCATTTGATAACCAGATGAGCAGGCGATACTATGGAGAGGCTATGAGGACCACGGAGCTGACAGCTCAGCGAACGCTCGCAATATTCGCACTCGCGGCGATTATTTTCCTCTGGGCGCTATGGGAGCGATATGTCTCAGTGTACGCGGGCCGCGTCGCATCTGCGAACGAATCACAGACGCCTTCTGGCGTCTCCTGCGAGGATGAGGAGCGCACCATGTCTGATTCGAAGATTCTTTTCGTTGGATGCGGCGGTTTCTTCTAATAGGCACCCTCGTCGCGGTGTTCGCCATAGTCGCGCTTCGCATTGCGGATCGCGACCAAGAACATACCGCGAATTTCTTTGCCTCCTCACTTGCGTCGCATAAAGTCTCCGAGAACGTGTTCATCGACGGTGAAGAATATTACGTCGAACGCGGCACGGTAGTGCGAGCTGGCCGCGTCGTAACTGGTCCCGACGCATATCGTCCACTCGCGCTTGCATATGAGAAGGCGGCCGCGAGACGCTCGCCTCTAGCATCCCTCCCAAACGTCGATATCGATTCGCTGCGGGTACAGATACGCGATCTACAGCGAACTGCGGTGGATTTAGCGTCACTGCAGCAGCGCGACAGAGAATCCACCCTGGTCTCCGGGAGCCTTTACCCGAGCGACATGCTCTTGAACCTGGCAGAGTCCGAGGACGCGCGACGGCATTTCCTATCGGCTGGCACAGACAACGCGGCAAAAGCGTACGAGCGCGCTCAACTCAAATTCACAGAGACGTACCGGCGCGACGCCGCGCGATTCCGACGCGCCTTTGAAGAGCTCGTCCCCGCATCCGCGCCGACCTACGCGACCGAAAGGAGTCTGGTCAGCCGCGATGAGTTGTTGGCAGCGATCGACTCGCTCGCACTTGGCGTAGCCTCGACTGAAAAGAAAATTCTTGCTCGTTCTTCATGCGTACGCGGCATGGTACGCGCGTGCGATCCCTCAGAACTTTCGCTGCCACCCATCCCCATCGCGGGACCGACGCACCTTGAGGACCAGAGTGTTGCACTTGCTGCGGACGTGCGCGCCCTGCTGACCAGCTCTGGCGCGGCATTCGCGCAAAAGCCGCTTTTTGCACTCGACTCGAGCGCCTGCATTCGCAGTGGACCAGGTAGCGCTCTCCTCTTCGCATTCAAATTCGATACCGTGCCGGACGGCTCACTCGCGAGCAGCACATCGCCGACGTACGTAGGAGACATACATCTTATACGTAGTGATCGCTTTGCGGATAAACCTTTTTATGAGTTCTTTGCCGACCGCGGGATACCCTATGTGAACACGAACCCCCTCACCTACTACGGATGCCTTGAGACCGATACCGACCAGGCGGCACTGATAGCGATGCGCGACATTCATGCATTCGCGACCGCTGCTCACCTGAGCACTGCTGCGCCCGCGCAAGAGCGGAGCGCGCTCGAAACACTTGAGACGAAGATCGCTCCGGACGATATCGTGTCCATGCAGGACATAACCGCATATATGCGCGCCGCACAGGACCTCGCAACCTACGGACTGCTCCCTCCGACAGTCGTGAGCTCGCTCAACGATCTGCAGCTGGCGCTCGCATATGGCAGCGCTGGGATCACTGCCGTCATACCCGACGTGGCGCGCCGCGAATATACCGACATGTACATCGCTCGCACCTATGGCGTAAGCCGTGATTTTGGAGCTAAATATCTCTTTTTTGCTCGCAGCGCAGTGCTGCCGCTATTTCTCGCATCCAATATTTCCGCGACGGGAGAGCACGGAAAGCTATTGCGTGACAATACGCTCGGCGGCGACGCGCTTCCGTACACGTACTATTCTTCCCTATCCCGATCGCCTCTCGAGAAGGCAGCGGTGCTGCGCAGTGAGACCTATTTCCGGACACTCCACAACAACATATAAAGACTCCTTCTACACATGCACATGCCACACATGGGTATATTGCAGCGTCGAAATAGAGGTATAATAGAGTGACTATGAATACGCGCTTTTCAATCGCGCATGTCCTGTGGTTCGCGGCTGGCGCAGCGGTAGGGCTCACCGCGGTATCGGCGTACCGATCGCAGTCATTTGCACCCACCGCGCTCGTGCGCATGCTAGATACTCATGAGATCGGCACTCCCTTGGCTGCACTCTCCTGCGTACCGAATGCACAAGAGGACGATGTTTTCTTTGTGACCTGCGGCGGCATTTACTGATCGGCAGTATGGCGATCCGCTTCGCCAGTGCGGTGATCGTCCTCTCTTTGATAGCTGCCGCAATAGTCGGCCTGCACAGACGCCACCAAAGTGCGGCGGCGTTCTACGCAAGCGCCCTGCGGCAAACTGCGACCTCGGAGCGAATCTCGTGGCAAGGTAGCACTTATGAGATAGCGCATGGTGAAGTTTTCCACGACGGCGTACGTATACGTGGCACGAGGTCGCTCGTGCCGCTTCAGCTCGCCTACGCAGCGTCTCTCGCTGAGCGAAATCCCATCATGGCGTTACCGGGAGTTTCGCTCGATGAATTCGACGATGCGCTGGACCGGATGCAACGAACGCAGGCCCGCCTCGCGGCGAAACAAACTTCCGCTTTCGACGCCTCCCTTGTCTCGGAACATCTCTATCCAATTGCATTCCTGCGTGCGGCACTCGAGCTTGAGAGAGCGCGACGAGAATTCGTCGGGAGCCCTGCGATGAGTTCGATGCGCCGCTATGAGAATCTGCTGCGGGTCGCGGTACTCGCATATCGATCCGATCTGCGCGACTTCTCGGCAGCGTTTAGATCGGCCGTGCCGGAGAATGCCCCTGACTACGCGGCCCAGAGGTATATCATCACTCGAGATGACACCCTGGCCGCTCTCACATATATCGATAAGGCCGCGACAATTACTGAGAGGCAGGTCCGCGATCGATCCCAATGCGTCTCTGGCAACGTTGTTTTTTGCGACGCAGATGAGCTTTCTCTGCCCACTTTTACGAGCCTCGATGTCGTCACCATCCCATCGCCTAATTCGCTTCGCGATGTGCGGGCTGCTCTAGACGAATCGGGTGTGACCCTCGAACCTGGTCCCGATGTGTTGCTCTCAAATTCATACTGCGTACGCGGCGCAGCGGGACCGGTCGTATACGCGATTGAGCGGCTCTCACGCGCTGGCGCGGATCTCGCGTATCCTAGTCCGATACTCGCGAGCGACATCACGCTTGTGGACGCCACCGAATATGACGAGTATCCGTTCTTTTCGTACTTCACCGATAACGGCGCTACGTATGTGCCGCTTCGCGACCTCGCATATTACACGTGCCCACGCGCTGGTATGGAACAGGGCCGAGTACTTGCGACATTGCGAGTCGCAGAAACAGCTTCGGTAGTTCAGGCGAGCGACCTGGCAGATGGAGCGTTGCGCACGGAACTACAGGCGCTCGAGACCGAGCTTGCGAATCCGCGGATGGTGACGGAGGCAAGTGCAACCCGATACCTCAACGCTGTCCAACCCCTGCTCGGGGAAGATGGGCTCGCAGAAAACGCCAGAAAAACTCTGCTCGACGCCATGCTCGTGATGCGCACTGCAAGTCCGGGCACACTGCAGGTCATGCGAGACATCGTCCTCTTTGAAGAGACGGATATGCTGCTCGCCACCCAGGGCATCGACTTCGATTTTGGATCTCGCTATTTGTTCTATGTGAGGAGCGGGTTCTTGCCGCTCTTTCTGGCCAACAATCCGACCGTAATTCCCCTTCACCTCCCGCTATTCAGTCCAAATATACTTCCCCAGACCTCCCAACCGTACCGTTCGTTTCTCTCGCTGCAAGGTGACGAGCGAGACCAGGCGATAAGCGACATGACGCTGTACTATAGGACGCATCAGTCGCCGTAGACAGGCATCGCTTATGCACGAGTACGTACGAGGATTTTGGACGACCGCAGGAGTGAGGGCCGCGGAGCTCGACGCGGCAGCTCCTATGACACTCATGAGTCTTGCGCGGATGATCGATCATTCGCAGATATCGTATGACCTAGGCAATACGCGCCTCATTCCTTCGACCTTTGACGCGCAGGACCCGAAACTGCGCCCCATTCCGACGGGCGCCTCGCGTGGATGGACCTCGCTCGAGTCGTGTTTGCGGGCAGTAGACTCAAAAGGTCTTTTACTGCGCATCCCCCTTTTCTGGCAGGCACATTTTGCAGCCCATGAGGCATGCCGTGCTGTTGGCATACCGTACCTTGCCAACGACCCTGACAACATGCCCATCGGCGGCGCATCGCTTCAATATGCCGGGGTCGATGCGATCATCGTCGAAGCTACCAGAGCGCATGAATTCTGGAGCTTCTGCGAAGAAAAGAGGCTCCCGCAGCCTCGCGGCTGGTTCCTGATCCATGAAGCGCTCGTGGGACAATGGTCTGTACCAGCGAGCATTACACAGAGCGCAGCTGTCGTTTTCCAAGAAATACATGTTTTCCCAGGCGTTCCCATACTTGAGCAATGCGAGATGCTCGCATCGAACCGAGCGCTGGATTTCCACCGTCTAGAAAATTATGTGTGGGTGGTCGATGGTGATACGACACGAATTACTGCGCGAGATACCGCCGCGGTACCAGTCATCGACTTCGAACTGCCATGGACGCTCAAGCTAATCGGCACGTGCACCTGCGGCCGCACCACATATGCGCGCATATGATGACTTTTGAAGACTTACGGGTTCTCGTTGAGTTCAGTACGGGAGAGCGTGCCTCAAAGTTTTATAAGAGACTGTATGGACGTACCGAGAGCGACGGACCGCTGCACATCAGATCATGGGACGAATGGCGCTCACTGCCGACTTTCACAAAGGACCACCTACTCGTTGCGCCGATGCCGGAGCGCGCTTTCTCGCCATGGTCGAACATCGATTCGATCCTTGTATCTTCAGGCACCTCGGGTAAGCCCCCCGTGTATAGCCCGTTCACCATGTCGGATGGCTATGTGGATGCGAGAAGGCAATATCATGACTTCAAGGGCGTATGTCTCGCGAGCATTCCTCCAGCTACAAAAAAAGAATGGGAGCTCTCACACATCAACCCGGCCGCGCGGGTCATTACACTCGATCCCAAGCGCGGTGATGCATGCATAACGCTCGCGGAAGCCGCCGGAATCGATAGCATGATCGTCGCGACCTTCCACATCCCGCTCGTCGGAGATGCATTAGCCGCACGAGGACTGGCAAAGCAGATCAAGTATATCGAGATCGCGGGCGAGCCGTGTTCGCGCGCGCTCTACCAATATGTGCGAACGACATTTCCCAATGCCGTCCTTGTATCCGAGTATGGCTCGACGGACGTCGAGACATCACCGATCGGCATCCTATGCCATCCAATC
>CBIMKN010000015.1:0-13146 GCA_966244515.1 uncultured bacterium | reverse complement strand
CAATGACGCGTTTGATGAGCGCCTTGCTCGTATTCTGGGGGAGATCGAAGACAATGACATCGCCGCGCTTAGGGTCTTCGAGGTTGTAGGTCACTCTGTCGATGATGAGATAGTTGAGATCTTGGAATGTGGGCAGCATTGAAGCGCCCTGTACTATATAAGGAGCGGCTACGAAGAAACGAATAAAGAGCGCGAGCCCGAGAGCCACGAGCGTGTACACGATAAGCGAGCCCTGCGACGATTTCTCGCCGGGAATTTCGCTATCAGGACGCCTGACTTCCGGATTTTGCGCGACGGATTCAGTCATACGCGCGAGCAAAACCTCTTTTCTTGTAAGAGCCCATCAGAATTTTTTCTAACGGGTGACATGTGCGAACATTCTACTCCCGCTGTGCCGTTGACACCAAGGGAGGGGAGTGGTGAATACTGAAATGCGGCAAAGTATTTTCTCGCACGGATTTTTTTTGCTAAAAAAATCCTCCGCGCGAACTCCGTCGAGCCCGCGAGGCGAAAAAAATGCTCCGCCGCATTTCAGTGTGGGGGATGGGGACGAAAAAATGCGATATACTGCCGCGCATGTCATGGGTCGTTGTCGGTCTGGGCAATCCGGGAGAGGAATACACCAATACGCGCCACAATGCGGGTCGCATGGCGCTCGAATTCTTCGCTAAGAAACAGGGTGCGAGCGCGTGGAAGGAGCATAAGAGCTCGAATTCAATGACGACAGGTACTCGAGTCGGTAAGAATCTTGTCGCACTCGTGCTTCCGGATACGTTTATGAATAAATCGGGCGCTGCAGCGGCAAAGTTCGTGAAATCGGTGAAAGCTGCAGAGAAAATGATCGTCGTCTATGACGATCTCGATATTCCACTCGGCAAGATCAAGCTCTCTTTCGATCGAGGCAGCGGCGGCCACAAAGGCGTCGAGTCTATTATGCGGGCAGTGCGTACAAAAAAGTTTACTCGCATACGTATCGGCGTGTGTCCGACCACCGCGGGCGGCAAAATGAAAAAGCCTGAGGCTGGTGATGACGTCGTTGATTTCATTCTCAGGCGCTTTAAAGAATCTGAGCTCGATGAGCTCAAGAAGGTATTCAAAAAAGTGGGCGAGGCGATAGAGGCGATTGCCGAAGAAGGTCCCATGATCGCAATGAATCGCTTTAATTCGAATTAGACCCGCATCCGAACGCGCGACGGTCGCATGTTGACCGATTCATACGTATGGCGCAGTATCCTGCCAGGGAATAGACGCCAGAGGACTGGGGGTATAGATGGAGCAATCCACGCATAGCGATGCATCCCAGTGTCCGCCGAGATCAGCGGACCTGATGCAATTGTGCGCGTACTGCGAACAGCATGTCGCGGCGCCGTGCAAACACGACCAGTATGAGGAGTGCCCGAACTTCACACATATGCCGTCTGACGACGAACGCAGGCACTAAGGAGGATGCATGCCGAGGAACGAAGAACTTCTCACGATGAAAAGTGTCGGCGTGCTCATTACGGCAGGCGCGACGGGTTGGGGGACGACCATCTTTCGCAAGGACGAGAAAGGTCAGCTACATCCCGAATCCTGGCCGACACGCAGCCGCTTCTCTCTCGCTCTCGCCGATGCGAAGCGCTTCGCGCCGAACGTGCGCTATGCGCCAAAAGACGCCCACTGTTCATGGGTGCGCGCCATGTGCGAGCGGGGACTCATGCCGCTCTCATATGGCGAGACTATCGCTTCTTGAGGGGAGCACGATGGCCAGCCGCAAAGATGCGGCTGGCCATACAATTTTCAACACAAAAAAAAGGACCGCATGCGCGGTCCTTTTCCTTTCTAATGCGTCGGATTAGACGACAGGCTTGAGCGTCATGCGGCGCTCCTTCGGCTCGAAGAAAGTGATCGTGAACGGATACACTTTGCCGAGCTCGAGCTTCGCGCGGAGCTCATTCTCATCGGCAAACTCAGAGATGTGAACGAGTCCAGCGACGCCTTCTTCGATAGATGCGAGCGCGCCATGCTTGTTGTACTTGATGACGACTGCATCCACCTGCTGGTCCTTCTTGAATTTTGCGGCCGCTGCCTTCCATGGGTCTTCGATGAGTGCTTTGATCGAGAGCGAGACCTTGGAATCCTTGATCTCGATGACCTTTACCTTCACGGGTTCGCCGACCTTGTAACGGGTCTTCGGATTCTCGACGAGCGCCCAATCCATTTCGGAAATGTGCACGAGGCCTTCGAGACCGTCTTCGAGCTTCACGAACACGCCGAACTCGGTCGCACCAGTGACGGTTCCGTCGACGACATCACCTACGTGGTACTTCTCGACGAGCGAGCTGCGCTCCGACGGACCTGCGCCCTTCTCGCTGAAGATGAGCTTCTGCTCCTTCGGAGAGGCGGTGATGACCATCACCTCAAGCTTTTGACCGATCATCTTCTTAAGCTCAAGGAAGATCTTGTCCTTATCGCCATCCGGCACGCGCGGATAGTGCGCGGGGGAGAGCTGCGATGCTGGAAGGAATCCCTGAATGCCATTCCAGTTGATGATAAGGCCGCCCTTGTTGGCGTCGGTCACCGCGAGTTCGAAGACTTTCTTCTGCTGAGCAGCTACTTCTGCTTCGTTCCAAATGAGAGCCTGGCGAGCCTCTCTGAGCGAGAGCTCAATGTACCCCTCATCATTCTCGTTGCCGACGACCTTCGCCGTGACGAGGTCTCCAATGTGCACATTCTTCAGCGTCTCGCGAGCCGAGAGATACTCGCGGCCGTAGATGATACCGGTGCCGAACGGATGAAGATCGACGAATACGCGAGCACGACCGAGCGCGATGACAGGTCCTTCGACCACGTCATCCATCGCGGGCGGCTTCGGAGCCTCCGTGAGGAGCTCCGCCATGGGTCCCTTTTGTACCTCTACTGTCTCTACGTCGGACTCCTCGGAGTCCTTCACTACCTGCTCTTCTGTTGCTGTTACCATTGTATTGGTGCCTGCGGGTCTTCCTGCTTACGCTACCGCTTCTATCGGCAGGGAAGAATTTAACCGCACGCTCTATTAATGAATAAAGCCCTCTCGGGCGTGCGCACAATATATAGGAAGCTCACCCTATGCGCAATATGGTACACTCGGCTCCATGAAGATGCGGGGCATAGAGCAGAAAGTAGGCGGTTTCTTCAGCGAATTCTGGAAGTTTGCCGCCCAGGGGAATGCCATCCAGCTCGCCGTCGCCGTCGTACTCGGCGGCGCATTCGGCGCCATCGTCAATTCGCTCGTAGCGGATATCATCACGCCCCTCATATCACTGATTACAGGCAGCGTTGATTTCTCAGCGCTTACCTGGACGCTCCGTGCAGAACCGCCGCTCGTGATCGGCTACGGCAAACTCCTTCAGGCCTCGCTCAACTTCCTTTTCGTCGGACTCTCGATCTTCGGCCTATTCAAGCTGTTCCAGGGAGTACTTCAGCGATTCCAAAAGCAGGAAGCAGAGACGCCCCCTGCGCCTCCGGTATCAAATGAGGAAAAGCTTTTGACGGAAATACGCGACCTCCTTAAAGCGCAATCCGAAAAGAAGGGAGAGGGCAGCGGCATCACTCTATAGAAGGTACATTTCGCTAGTACCTACTCGCGCGGTCTCTGTACGAGAAAAGTAAGGCCCCGACCGCATCACGCTGGTCGGGGCCCGAGAGGCGAGCGCATTGAGCGCCCCTACGGCCATGTCATGAGAACATGCCCTCTGGTATACGACGGGAGATCAGCCGAAGCCTGCGCCTTCGATATTGGCGTTGCTGTCGGCGGCGAAATTGATCGCGATCATCGCGACCGAAGTCTCGGCACGCGCGGTGCCGTCACGGATCCACATCGCGTTTCCCTCCATATTCACCTTCGCCACTCTACTGATTAAGCGGCTAGAACTCGTGCGAGCGCCTCCTCCGCTCCAGGCACGTACCTCTACGCTACGTCATCCATACAATACGGCAAGCGCTGCAGGGGATAACTGGTTCGGCAAAAAAGGGGCGCTTCCACCAATTGGCGGAGCGCCCGCCGCGTTTCGGTACGCGGTCAACCATGCGGTTCCGGCCACTCGTCGTTCGGCACGTTCTTGAGCCGCTCGAGCGCGTCGCCTTGATCCGCCCGCTCACTCGCGGATCTCTCGGCGCGCCTTGCGACTGCTGCGCCGGTTGATCCGGTCTTAGCCTGCTGTTCGTCCTTCGCCATGAGGCACCTCAATGTGCTGAGTCGCGCACGCCGCGACATACCTGCATCCTCTCGCACTCAGGCGCGCTCGCAAGGCGCTATTCACAGGCTCCCCTGAAACGGTATAATCCCGCCATGATTCTTACATTCCATGAGGGTGCGTGCGTCCGAGCCAGCGCTGGCGATACGACAGTAGTCTTCGGTCCCGTATCCAAGGCATCGAAGAATTTCAAACCGGTCAATTTCGGCGCAGATGTCGCGTTCGTATCCTTTAATCATGCTGATATGAACGGGGCGGAAGAGGCGGGCCGCGGCGAGAAGCAGCCGTTCGTCGTCTTCGGTCCGGGAGAATACGAGATCAAAGAGATCACGGCTTCCGGATTTCCATCAGGCTCTACATACGGCGGGGAAGGGCGCATCAATACGGTGTACTCCATCCGCTTCGACGGGCTCAATGTCATGTACATGGGTGCGCTCGGCGATCTCGATCTGCCGAGCGAGCTGCTCGAGATGGATTCACCGGATGTACTTATCGTCCCCGTCGGCGGCGACGGGACGCTCTCACCTGCGGAAGCCGCAAAGATCGCGGTGAAGCTTGAGGCGAAGATAGTGATACCCATCCTCTACGATGACAAATCGCTTAAGACTTTCTTGAAGGAAGCGAGTGCAGAGGGGACGAAGTCCGTGGATAAGCTCACGATCAAACCCCGTGATGTCGCTGGCAAACAAAACGAGGTCGTGATACTCGCCGCGTGATTTTGCGTAGTACAATACACGCGTGGTGCTCCAAAAGACGGTAGACAATCTGAAAGAGCGCTCGAAAGACGAGCGGCAAGTGGTCGCGGGCGGGGTAGCCGTGACCGTCGTCGTCATATTGCTCGTCGCCTGGGCGATCTTCTTCCTCAAGCGCATTCAGAGCGGCAATCAGGAACTCAATCTCGACAGCGGAGCACAGAGCGAGTTCAATTTCACATCAACAAAGGAAGCACAAGATGCGATCAAAGCGTCACAAGGACAGAACTATACTGATTTACAAGGCCTGAGAGATGATGCTGCCACGAACCAGCTGCAGGGACAGCAGCAGATCTACCTGCAAGAGATCGGCGGCAATTCTGATCAGTTCGGTGATCCAAGCTTCTAGCGGATTCAGGCCTCAATAGAGCCCTTTTTCGGTGGATAATATTCACCATACATGATATAATCGACGTATATATATGGCACGCAAAAAAGACGAAAAACCAGAGAGTTCTGACGTGCCCAAGCCCGCACATGTGAATGTCGTGACCCGCAACATCTCTCAAGAGATGCGCGAGTCGTACCTCGACTATGCGATGTCCGTCATCACGGCGCGCGCGCTTCCCGATGTGCGCGACGGCCTCAAGCCGGTGCACCGCCGCATCCTCTACGCCATGCACGAAGCGGGCCTCACGGTGAGCGCGAAGACGCGCAAGAGCGCGACCGTCGTCGGCGATGTGATCGGTAAATACCATCCGCACGGCGATGCGGCAGTGTACGACGCCATGGTGAAGATGGCGCAGGATTTTGCGATGCGGTATCCGCTCATTATCGGTCAGGGCAACTTCGGCTCGATCGACGGCGACGACGCAGCGGCGTACCGATACACAGAAGCAAAGATGTCTCGACTCGCAGGAGAGATGCTCAAAGACATCGAGAAGGAGACTGTTGATTTCCGTCCCAACTACGACAACACCAAGCAGGAACCATCGGTGATGCCCGCGGCATTCCCGAACCTGCTGCTCAACGGTACGCTCGGCATCGCCGTCGGCATGGCCTCCAATATTCCGCCGCACAATCTCCGTGAGGTATCCGAAGCAGCGATACACCTGATCGACACGCCAGAAGCGACGACCGAGGATCTCTTGCAGTTCGTGCAGGGTCCGGATTTCCCGACGGGCTGCATCGCCTTCAATCAAGCGGACATCAAGCATGCGTATGCCACGGGCCGCGGCGGCGTCGTGGTGCGCGGCGATGCGGAGATCGTCGAAGGCAAGAAAGGCGACTACCAGATCATCATCACGTCGATCCCATTCCGCGTCGTCAAAGCGGATCTCATCACCAAGATCGCGGACCTTGTGCACGAGAAGAAGCTCGAAGGTATCCGTGACATTCGCGATGAGAGCACCAAGGACGTGCGCGTCGTCATCGATCTCAAGAGCAATGCGCATCCGCAGACGGTGCTCAACTATCTCTACAAGCACACGCAGCTCGAAGAGACATTCCACTACAACCTCGTAGCACTCGTCGATGGCGTGCCGCAGACGCTCTCTCTCAAGGCAATGCTCGAGAGCTTCGTCGCTCACCGCAAGGAAGTGGTGACGCGCCGCACACAGTACGACCTTCGCGTGGCTGAGGCGCGCGAGCATATTCTCATCGGTCTCAAAAAGGCGCTCGACCACCTCGACGAGATCATCTCGCTCATCAGAAAGTCCAAGACCGTCGACGACGCTCGCAGCGGACTCATGACCAAGTTCAAGTTCTCGGAGATCCAGGCGCAAGCGATCCTTGATCTGCGACTCCAGAAGCTTGCGGCGCTTGAGAGACAGAAGATAGAGGACGAGCTTAAGGAGGTGCAGGCTCTCATCGAAGAGCTGCGCGCGCTTCTCAAGAGCGAAAAGAAGATGATGGAGCTCATCAAGAAGGAGATCCGCGATATCGCGGAGAAGTACGGCGACGACAGGCGCACGAAGATAATCAAGAAGGGCGCAACCATTCTGTCAGCGGAGGATCTCGTAGCGGACGAGGATTCCGTGCTCGTCCTCACGCAGGGTGGATACATCAAGCGCACGAATCCGAGCGAATACCGCAAACAAAAGCGCGGCGGCGTCGGCGTGGTGGATCTCGATACCAAAGACGAGGACTTCGTCACCAACTTCCTCACCGCTTCGGCGCACTCCGACCTCCTCTTCTTCTCGGATCGGGGCAAGGTATACCAGCTCAAGATGTACGAACTGCCGGAAGGGAAGCGTGCGACGAAAGGCAAATCGATCATGAACTTCATATCGCTTGAACAAGGCGAACAGATCACTTCTATCCTCGCAATGCCGAAGGAGAAGAAAGCGGTCGCGGACCTGTCGCTTCTCATGGCGACACGTGGCGGCACCGTGAAGCGCGTGACTGCAGACAATTTCCATGAAGTACGCCGCTCGGGTCTTATAGCGATCGGTCTCGACAAGGGCGATGCGCTTATATCCGCGCAATTCATCCGCAACGAGGACGATGCGATGCTTGTCACCGCGAAGGGCCAATCGATCCGCTTTGCGGCAAAAGATGTTCGCGAGATGGGCAGGCAGGCTGCAGGCGTGCGCGGCATCAAGCTTAGCTCAGGGGACAGTGTTGTCGGCAGCGGAGTGATACCGAAGGGCGCTAAGGGTGAGCTGCTCGTCCTCTCGTCCACCGGCTACGGCAAAAAGACGCCTCTTTCAGAATACAAAGCACAAGGTCGCGGGGGCTCCGGCATCAAGACGATGTCGATTACCGCAAAGACCAAGCAGCTCGTCGGCGGCGCCGTGGTCCTTGGGGCGGGAGAGCTCGTCGCAATGTCAAAGAAGTCACAGACCATTCGTACTGGGCTCGATGAAATATCATCACTGAGCCGCGCGACGCAGGGCGTGCGCGTGATGAAGCTGTACGAGGGTGATGCGCTCGCATCGTTCGTGGTTTTTGAAGCACCTCAGGACGCTGAGTAGCCTTGCTTGACTCGTCTCGCGGTTTTTGTGATTCTCGCCTTAGCAGGAGGTGAGACATGTCTGTAACAGGACTCTTTACGCCGAGAGCATGCGGCGTTTGTGCTCGCCCCGAAGGAGGCGAAGTCGCGATTTCCTTTAGTGACGGACCGAGTGGTCTGTGTGAGCTGTGCGCCCTCGCTGGGGTAATGGCCTTTGGTCTCAGGGGTACGTATCCTTTCAAGAAAATGATCGAGCGGGTTCCTGATGCCGCACTTGAGGAGCGTCTCAGGCAGATGGCCGCGTGTACGCCACGTTCAGCAGGAGACGCTGCGGGCATTGCACGTGAGATGGCAATGCTTCGCGAAGAGCTCGCACTGCGTGCTCGTTTGAGAAAGGACTGATCAAGGTCTTGAGGATCGCATCGTCTGCCCACAGAACATGAATACGGCGCGCCGAGAGGCGCGCCGATTGCTATATAATTGTATCGATGACCGCACACAAGACGGCCGCTTTCGCGCACCCTCACCGCAACACAGAGATGCTCGGCATCCGCCCGGGGCAGACGATTGTCGATTTCGGAGCGGGCAGCGGCGCGTACGTGCTCGCTATCGCGGCGGAGCTTCGCGGGATGGGACACGTGTACGCGATCGATGTACAGCAAGATCTTCTGCGCCGCATTAAGAACGAGGCGCACAAGCGTGGACTTAAGAATGTCGAGATCATATGGAGTGACCTTGAGCGGCCGAACGGTTCCAAGATCGCCGATAAGCACGCCGATACGGTTTTGATATCGAACCTGCTTTTCCAGGTAGAGAACAAGTCAGCTGTTCTCGCTGAAGCGAAGCGCATCCTCAATCCTGCGGGGACGCTCGCTATCGTCGATTGGATCGATTCCTTTGGCGGTATGGGACCTCACAAAAAAGAGGTCGTGAAGAAATCCAAAGCGATCGAGCTTGCGGAAGCTGAGGGGTTCGAGCTTCGACACGAATTCGATGCAGGTGCGCACCATTATGGCCTCCTCTTTCGGCCAAAGCTAAGCGATAATTAGTCTATGAAAAAAATGTCCGTGTTCCAGATCGTGCTCCTCGCCTCGTTTGGCGCACTCGCCATCGCAGCCGTGCTCATATTTGCCTTTGCGGTCGGCGGCAGCTCTTCCACTTCGATCGGGCAGGTGAAGATATGGGGCACACTCGACGCGGCCGCGGTCACTACCGTGATCCGCCAAGCGGCTGAGAGTAATCCGAATCTCGCACTCGTGTCGTACGAGCAGCTGCCCGAAGACACGTACTACCAGAAGGTCACCGATGCGCTCGCCAGCGGGCAGGGACCGGACCTCTTCCTTTTCGAACAGAGCAGAGCATTTTCAGACGGAAGTAAATTGATACCGATACCATTCTCATCGCTTACGGAGTCGCAATTCAATTCCGCTTTCATAGATGCATCGTCGCCATTCCTCTCGCAGAGCGGCGTCCTTGCGATCCCGCTTCTCGTGGATCCGCTCGTCATGTATTGGAACAAGGACATTCTTTCCGCTGCCGGTTATGCCAAGGCGCCGCAGTACTGGGATGAAATGTACAAACTCTCAAGTGATGTGACGAAGCGCAATGACTCAGGCACGATACTCAAGAGCGCCATCCCATTCGGCGAGTACCGCAATGTGAACAATGCAAAAGAGGTGCTTGCCATGCTCATCATGCAAGCGGGCGGAAGCATCACCACGCGCGATACGACCGGCAACATCGTATCCGCGATATCTCCGCGCACTGGCGAGACGACACAGGCGACTGCGAATGCACTCCGCTTCTACACCGAATTCGCCGATCCATCCAAGAGCTACTACACCTGGAATCGTGCACTTCCTGAGGCTCGGAAGTCCTTCTCTGCTGGCGATCTCGCGCTCTACATCGGACACGCAAGTGAGGAGCCGCTCATACGACGCATGAATCCGAATCTCAATTTTGCGGTCGCGGCTGTGCCACAGATTCGCGGCTCCTCGAGATATGTGGTCACGGGACGGGTTTATGGCCTTGCAGTGCCTCGCACGAGCAAGAATCCGTCTGGCGCAGCTGTGGTCGCCTTCGATCTCGCTGGCGCAGAAATGGCGCGAGCTCTCTCTACTGCTATCGGTATCCCGTCGGTCCGACGCGACGTGCTCTCTCTGCCTGCTGAGGGCAATGACACGCTCTTCAACAAACAGGCGATCATCACGCGCTCGTGGGTGGACCCGGCTCCGGAAAAGACAGAAACTATCTTCCGCGATATGATTGAGAACACGGTCAGCGGCGCCTCACTCGTCACCGAGGCGGTCCAGAGGGCCGATCAGGAAATGGCTGCGATACTCGGACAATGAAAAACCTCAAACGCATATCCGCAGGCATGATCGGTCTCGCTGCGTTCGCCGCGGCTCAGCTCGCATCGGCTCAGAATCAGACGCTGCAAAATCCGCTCAACGTAAGCGGAGTGTCGGATTTCGTCGCGCTCGTCCTCAAGGTCATGGTCATGGTGGCGCTCCCGATCATTACGCTCTTTATCGTTTACTCGGGCTTCCTCTTCATATCGGCGCAGGGCAATGAAGAAAAGCTAGGCAAGGCAAAGACGAATCTTCTCTACGTGCTTATCGGATCCATCCTCATACTTGGCGCATGGGTGATCGCAACCATGATCGGCGGCACCGTCTCTCAGATCGTTCGCTAACCATGACGCGCACAAAAGCACTCATCGCATCGCTCGCCATTGCCGTAGTGCCGGGGGTGTCTTTTGCAGCCCCGCGCACATTCAGCGAGGCGGTCAATCTGCTCGTGACGATTCTCGACACCGGCACCGGCCTCTTGGTGCTCGCTGGTATCGTCGTTTATTTCTGGGGGATCTCTACGAACATCCTCAAAATGAAAGATGAGGGAAGCCAAGCTTTTAAGGCGTACTTTATCTGGGGCATCATAGCGATCTTCGTCATGGTCTCGATCTGGGGAATCATTCAGCTCGTGCAGAACACGATCTTTGGCGGCGACTATTACGCACCGAATGGCCAATCTTCCGGATTCGACGGGGGAGGCTCCGCGAATTTCCCCGTCTTCAATGACTAGTATGAAGCGTCTGTGGCCGCTGCTCGCGCTCCTTACACCTTCGGTCGCGTCGGCCCAGGTGCTCTCGCAGGTCTCCGGGCTATTCAATATCATGGTCGGGCTCATGCTCGTCGCGGCATTCATGTTCTTCTTCGGCGGCCTCGGGATGTGGTTCGTCCGCCTCGGCACATGGCCGACGTACCGAGATGAGGCGATAGATCTCATGCAGTGGGGAGTGGCGATACTATTCGTGCTCGCAGTCCTCCTCGCCATAGTGCAGTTTGTGCAGAATCATTACGGTGCCGCGGTCTTTGTCTTTGGGATCATTATCCTTATCGCAGTTGCATGGGTGGTCGTGACGCTCTCGCAGGCAAAGGGTGCAGACGAGAACGGCCATTAAGCTGCGCTATCCACACGCAGGCGCTGTCCCTATTGTGTTTTCGACGCCCGGGGCTACGATTGTGATAATTATGACTAAATCCAGCTTCGCTATGCGCGCACGATTAATCGCCACCACTGCTCTTTCTGCTGCTCTGATCGCACTCCCGTCCGCGGCAGGCGCGGCAAGCCTCTTCGACACGCTCTCGCTCGCCAATACGTTCCTCAACGCGCTGATCGGTCTTTTCATTACTCTCGCTATCGTCGTCTTCTTCTGGGGCCTCGTGAAGTACCTCTGGAGCGTAAGCTCTGAGAATGCGAGCGAAGGCCTTCAGATCATGATGTACGGCGTTATCGCCATCTTCGTCATGGTCTCGATCTGGGGCATCATCCGACTCCTCCAGAACACCTTCAAGGTCACCTCGACCGACCCGATCATCCCGAAGGGAATCCAGATCAACGCGGTCCAATACTAGGGCTGAGCGTAATACAGTGTCATGGGTAACGGTGCACAGGCAGCCGGCAATTTGATCGACCGACTCGTGACGTATATCGTCGATCCGATCATCCTCCTCATCTTCGCGGCGGGCTTCTTCCTCTTCGTATGGGGGCTCGTGCAGTTCATCTGGAAGCTCGATGAGGGTGCGCAGAATTCAGGCAAGCAGCACATGCTCTGGGGGATCATCGGCATGACGATCATGGTGTCGGTCTACGGCATCATCACGCTCATCGATGAGACCTTCGATCTCGACATCTCGAATCCCGACATGAGCCGCATCAACAACGTATCCGCTCCGCCGGGTTTCGGCGGGCAATAGAACTCGAAAAGGTCGCCGCTGGCGACCTTTTCGCTTCTGTGGGCAGGAGAGGACTCGGTCACGAATACCACATACGCCGTCGCGTATGTGTTTTCGCGACCCCGGCTCGCGGTTCGGCCTGCTGGCCTCACATCGCTCCGCCTTTCTCGTCCGGCAATTGCTTCGCAATTATTGTGGGCAGGAGAGGACTCGAACCTCCATGTCTTGCGACACCAGCTCCTAAGGCTGGCGCGTCTACCAATTTCGCCACCTGCCCGACGATGGACATCGTATCAACAATGCTCGTGTCCGCCCAGTAGGATTCGAACCTACGACCGTTCGCTTAAGAGGCGACTGCTCTACCAACTGAGCTATGGGCGGTTCTCGACGATTTTACACGAAACTTTGGATTTGGAAATCCTATCTGAGGCCACAGTGGGAGTTGCACCCACCCATAGCGGTTTTGCAGACCGCCGCGTTGCTACTTCGCCATGTGGCCGTACGCTAACGTCGTGTACTGTAACACAAATTGAGCTAAGATAAGCCGCACGCCGGGGTGATGGAATGGTAGACATAGGGGACTTAAAATCCCCAGGCCTTCACGGGCCGTGAGCGTTCGAGTCGCTCCCCCGGCACCGATATGCAATCGATAGAAAAGTCGCCATCTTTTTTGCAACGGCTAAAGATCATTGGGCCAGGATTCGTATGGGCTGCGGCAGCTATCGGAAGCGGTGAACTCATCATTGCATCGAAGGTCGGCGCTGAATACGGACTAGTGTTTGTATGGGCTCTCTGGCTTGGTATCTGGCTGAAATATTGGATACAAAAGGGAATACTCGATCTCTCGATCCTCACCGGGCGGCCCGTCGTGGAGCTCTGGCATGAAGGTGCATCGGGCAGGGCGTCTTCCGTCTACTGGCTTATATTCTTTATCCTTACGGCGACAGGCGTCGCAGGACTCATCGGTCTTTCCGCTTCGATCGCTGCGGCTCTTATTCCCCAGGCCGACGTGAATGCGTGGGCGGTGATACTGACACTCGGCGTTGTCG
>CBIMKN010000014.1:0-13624 GCA_966244515.1 uncultured bacterium | reverse complement strand
ACATAACACCTTCCCACGTATTACCCTACTGATGCTCGCCGTCTGACATCGCGCAGAATATCCTGAATTGCTTTCCATCCATCCTCGCTGCATATGCGTAGCCTGCGGCCTGCGAGAGACCGCTTCCGAGCGGACCTGAAGTGGATTCGAGTCCAGGCAGTTTGTCGCGTTCCGGATGTCCCTGCAATCTTGACCCGAATTTTCTGAGCGTGAGGCACTCTTCGACAGGAAAATATCCTGCATGCGCCATCGCGGCATATCGCACTGGTGCAATATGGCCATTGCTGAGAAAAAGCCTGTCGCGTTCAGCCCAGTCGGGATTCTTGGGGTCGTGTTTCAAGACGCGGAAATACAGCGCGGCGAAAATATCCGCCATGCCGAGGGGTCCTGCCGTGTGCCCCGATTTTGCAGCGACAAGCATCTCGATGATCGTCTGCCGTATCGCATTCGCTTTCGATTCGAGCTGCCTGACCTCAGCATCTGTGAGCGCTTGCATGCATTGATTATACCGCGAGCAGAGCTCGTATCCGCCTTCACCGGACAGTACTAAGCAGCTATCGCGCCGATCGGCGCGCATCCGCGCATCGCACGCTCGTAGAGTGTCTGGTACGCCGCAGATTTGTCGCTCGCATTTGATATTGCAGACCCGACACAAAGGCGATTCGCTCCGGCGCGCACGAGCAGTTCCACATTTGATTCAGATATGCCGCCATCTACCGCGACCATGAGGTCCGGATGGCGCGCATGAAGCTCTTCAACGCGCGAGAGAGCGCGCTCATCGAACGGCTGTCCCTGAGCGCCGATCTTTGCGATGGACATAAGCTGCACCACATCGCAACTCTCGATCACGCCATCGATCGTCTCGAGTTCTGTATCAATGAGGAGCGCAACACCGACCTCCGCGGCACCAGCCTCCTTCCACCTCGCTATCATGTGCATCGCATCGTTATTCGGTACCGATTCGGCATGGTAGAGAATGCGCTTTACGCCCGCCTTCGCGAGGAGTACGCCAAGCTCGGCAGGATCTTGCACCATGAGATGTGCTTCGTATGCGACGGTCTCTGTGGCGGGTATATTTTCTGAGCGCGTCACGAGACTTTCGAGCTCTTGCCACTGCGATGACTGGTACGGCCACGAAGTCACGGGTGCAAATACGCCATCAGCGATGTCGAGCTGCACTTCATTCGCGAATTGAGAGAATTCCTCCGTGCGACGCGTGAGCTCGGATAGATCCGGCGGACACGTGTTCGTCGGAAGTATTCGAGGATCGCAGAGGTACTTCATCACGATGCTACGGGCCAACGGAATAGCTGGTGCCTGTGAGCGAACTGCCGAGACTCGTCGTGTTGCATGTAGCCGTCGGCGCCGTACCTTCATACGTACTGCCGAGACAGTAGAACGTACCACCTGAGGTTGTCTTGTAGACGTAGTGGTAGCTTCCCCCGAGTGGATCGTCGGGTATATCCGCTATGTACGTGGGAGAGAGCGCAGAGAGAGCTGTCGATACGTTGGCCTGCGATGTCGACTCAGGGTACGCGACGTTGTCTGAGTAGTAGAGCTCAAGTGCGGCTTGAAGCTGCTTGAGGTCGGCGAGACGGCGCGCATCGCGCGCCTTCTTGCGAGCATTGTTGAGAGACGAGAGGACAACCGACGAGAGCATGCCGATGATCGCCACGACGACGAGAAGCTCGATGAGCGTAAAGCCTCGCTTTGTAGATGTGTTCATAGGGAAATTATGCCTCTATCGGCGGCGGAGGCGGAAGATCAGATCCAGCTGATCGTATCAAGAAAAACGCGATAATAAGGGCGAGTACGCCGATGCCGATCAGTACGTACGTAGCCTGCTGCCGATCGGCGACGAGACCCCACTGCACAAGCTTAGTGGCGAAGTCGTTGCCCTGCTGATTCTGCACTGGTGCACCGAATTCATTCTCTCCCGTGTCGAAACGCAGGTCGCTCATAGGGCAAAGTATACGTCAGGCTAGGAATTCGCAAAGTGCACTGGGGATAATCTCACTGCGCAGCCGTATCGATATGTGCAATGCGCCTCGCATGCCTCTCGTCCCTGGAAAATGGCTCCGCCAGCCACTTCTCGACCGCTGAGCGCGCCTGATCTGCCGTCAGGAATCGAGCCCCAAGAGAGAGTGCATTCGCGTCGTTATGCTGCCTCACGGAAGAAAGCATATCGAGCGCCTTTCCCCCATTGTCTGTCTGTGTATGATCTCCCCCGTAGTAGACGGCGGCTCGCACTCCCTTGAATCGGTTCGCTACCATTGCCTCTCCCTGGCCCGAACCTCCCAAAAGTATCGCCCTGCTGTCTCTCCCCGCTGCCGCATCTGCCGCGAGCTGTCTCGCGGCGGCGGCTATTATCTCTGGATAATCATCGGACGGGTCTAGCTCGTTCGCGCCGCAATCGATCACGTCGTGACCAAGCTCACCGCGCACGAAGTTGAGGAGAGAATTCTTGAGCTCGAATCCTGCGTGATCAGCGGCGAAGTAGACGCGCATACCCTAGAGCTTCTTCGCGACTTCCGAAACGTGCTCTATGAGCGTGTACACGTACCCCATTTCGTTGTCGTACCAAGCAAGCACTTTCACGAGCATGCCATCGACGACGCGTGTCATCTGGAGATCCGCGATAGATCCGTATGGAAGACCGAGAATATCCGACGACACAAGCGGTTCCTCGGTGACGGCGAAAACTCTCTTCCACCTGTCGCTCGCCGCGGCTTTCCTGAGTGCATCATTCACTTCCTCAGCGGTCGTCGGACGCTTCGGCACAAATGTCACATCAACGATCGATCCAGCAGGCACCGGCACACGAACAGAAATGCCATCGAACTTCCCCTGTAGCTGAGGGTACGCAAGTGCGGTCGCTTTGGCGGCGCCGGTTGAAGACGGCGAGAGGTTTGCGGCGCCAGCGCGACCACGACGGAAATCGTCGGCCGCAGGAGCATCCACAATCGCTTGCGTCGCGGTGTATGCATGCGTCGTATTGAGGAGCGCCCGCTCGATACCGATTGCTTCGTCGAGGACACCGATGAGAGGGTTCGCAGCGTTGGTCGTGCACGACGCATTACTAGAGATATCGCACGTACCGAACTTGCCCTCGTTCGCGCCAATGAGGATCGTCTCAGCGCCTGCACCTTTCGCCGGTGCTGAAATCACTACTTTGCGCGCACCCGCATCGATGTGCGCGTGCGCTTTCTGCGCATCTGTAAAGAAACCAGTCGACTCAAGCACGATGTCGACGCCCATGTCGCGCCACGGCAGCTTTGAAGGCTCTCTCTCGGACAAAACTGGTATCTTCTTTCCGGCCACGACGAGCGCCTTCTCTTCAGACGCGACGGAAAACGACGCACGACCGTACACAGAGTCGTATTTGAGAAGATATGCGAGGTTTTCTGGCGATGTGAGATCGTTGACCGCGACAATTTCGATATCCGGCCTGCCCTGCGCAGCGCGCATGAATCCTCTGCCTATTCGGCCGAAGCCGTTGATCGCGATTTTTGCCATATTGAATCGAGTATAGCACCCTCTTTTTTACTAAGGTGCGGAAGATTGTTCAGAACTTATTGGGCGGTGCTTGTAGCAGCGTTGCTGTCCGCCGGTGCAGTACCAGGCGTGGAGGACGCTACCGCATCTGAGGCACTCGGTGACACACTCTCAGATGTCGTCGCTGCGCTTTGCGCTGCGCGCTCGGCTGCGTACGGATCAAATATCTGCACAGTCCTCTGAGCGCTTCCCGTGCCGGCGCTATTCGTCGCCCTATATTCGATCAAGTACTCAGCAGCCTTCGATGTATCGAACGATGGTGTCTGTACTTCCGTTCCATCGACGAATATGTGAATGCCGAGTGCAGCATCAGCCGGAGTCGGGCCGGTGATCACGGCGCCAAGATCGGCGTATGCACTGCCGATAGGTACGCGCGCGGGATTATTGCCCAATATCTGGATCGTCGGTGCGCCGGGCACACCCTGCGATGCGGGCTCTTGCATGGAAGGCTGCTCCGTCGAGGGCGGGGCAGGCGAAGGCTGATCGGTGCTTGCGGCAGCGGACGCAACCTGCGGAGGAGGCGCTACGACCACGGGCGTGTACCCGGGGATGGTCTCCGTGGAAGTGTCGAGCATTTTGCCGATGAGACCGCCATAGACCGTCGCGACCACCTTCTGAGACACATTCTTCCTCTCTATCTCCTGCGTCTCCGCGAGTCTGCGCGACTCCTGTTCGATGTTCTCTTTCAGCTGCTCCGTGACGTAGACGCCAAGATCGCGATACTGACCGAGCGCCGCCTTCGCGACCTTCATCGTCTGGGTTTTTGACACATCTTTCCAGACGTAATCTTGAAGGTCGATCGTGTTGAGCACGTATTCGACATAGTAGTTCTCGCTATCTTCCGTGACGTTCGTGATCCGCGTGCTTGGGCTGTACGATGCGAGATCCTTGTTGACGATGTAGGTGTTGTCGATCGAGATCACCTGCGCCGTCTCGGAATAGATCGTCTCAGGATTCGTCGCGGCGAATGTGGCGCCCGCGCCGAGGAGCACGACCGATACTGCTATAGGTACCGCGTTGTGATAGCTGAGAAAGTGGAGTACGGACATGTGTTTCTATTATACGTCGCCCTGGTCAGTAGCTTTTTTTCTGTCCACAGCGCGCTTTTTGAGACGATTCGCGCCCCAGAGCAGCGCCGCGCCCGTTATCAAACCGCCGAGAAAGGCGACTAAGGCGGCGAGGGACACCGTACTCTCTTCCGGATCTGGGTACACCTTCAGCGGAAATGTCGCCTCGGCGAGCACATCCCCTCCCTCACGGTAACTGACATTGAGCGTGTAATCCCCCGGCTGATCAAACGTATAGAGAAGCGTCGTCGGCCCGAGCGATTGATGTGCAATACCCGTGGCGAGAACGGTCCGCTTCCCTTGCGCGATGCGCACCCATACGTGCCCGTAGTCGAGCAAGTCGCGCGCGAGATCGCGGAGTTCGAAATCGAACCGGCTGTTAAAGCCAGCCGTGAATTCCAACGGATCGTATCCGATGTCGATGAAGTACGGCGAGGACGTCGCCTCAAGAGACGCGCCGAGTGCGTGAGCACTTACCTGCGGCACGAACGAAAGATACGAGGCCACGAGAATAAGACCATACACGCAGCAGGCAGGAATGAAACTCTCCCTCATGCGCTCAGGGTATCACAGCGTTATCGCGGCGATTCGCACATCTCGCGGTACTCTCGAGGCAATTCGCCGCAAATGCGAGGACGATCCGATGGCGCATAGAAGCGGGACAGACGCTGTGAGATCGCCTCGTAACACTGATCTTCCAGCCCCGCGCTGTGCACGGTCTCAAGTGCACACACCTCAAGCGGCCGCTTGTATTCTTCTCCGGGGGCACCGTGCTCGAACAGGCCATGTATGTAGCTGGTGAGGCACATCGCATGCAGATCATCATCAAGCTGCGCGCATGCGCCGAGAATTCGCTGAGCCGCCAAATCGTCCATGATGGTATTCTGTACGATGCCCGCTATACCCACCTGGAACGCGAGATTGCGTAGACGCTCGTCTTGAATCTTGGAAGTTATCGCATTCAATTTGATGGGGTCGCGATCCGCCATACCATCCAACTTCTGCGCAGTCTCGTAATAGCAGGCTTCCATGAGATCTTTCGGGCCTGAATCGCAGAACCAGAACGGGGTCTTTGTGTTGAGCGTGAATCCGTACTGTCCGAGCGACATCCACTCCACCAGCATATTGAACACGCCTTCCTTGCACTCCTCCTTGGCGCGCTCCGTAGCCTTCGTGAGCAAATCACACTTCGCGGCGGGAGCGATCGTGAACGCACGCACGCTGCCCCACGACGATTTCGGCACCAGCTCCGCATTCGCGATCGAGAATCCATGGCCGCTGCCGTGGAAGCAAATGCTCCCGATCGCATCCATTCTTCCTCCCAGTCTCTCCGTGAGCTGCGTGCAAGTCTCGTCGACGAAGGCGGGGTCTGGTCTGTCCTGGATGAGGTGTTCCATGAAGCCGTGGAAAAATCCGTAGCCGCACGCCGTGGTTTCTTGCGGAAAGTCGATCGTATCGAGGCTCTCGCCAGGGATATAGAGGCGGTAGTAGACGATGTCGCCGACTCTGTGAGCTTGTTTATGGCAGCCTTCTGCGACAAAAGAGGGGAATTCTGCATACGCTTCAGAAAAAAGCTGCATAGCATCCGCTATGCCTCCGTGCAGCAGCCTGTTCTCAATGGCCCTGAATATGCATTCGATCTGCAGCGAGTCACTGGTCTCGCTTCGACACGGCTCAAGTTCTGATGTGCGAGGAATATATACGTACGCTGCCGCGCAACACAAGAGAACCACGGCCGCCAGTGCGGCAATGAGTGTGTTCCTATTCCACATAGATCGTGCCCGTGAAGTATGAACGAACGTGATCATGGAACCCCCACCTCCCGACTCGGTCAAATGTGAAGCTCCATGTATCCCCCGGCTCTATCAAATGCTTCGGATCGAATTCCGGATAGATCGCGTGCGACGGATGAGAGTTCGAAGCCGGCCAGAATTTATGATCTCGGTCGGTCGAGAACACGACTGTCGTACCCTTGGAAATGCGCAGGTCGCGCGGTTCGAACCCTCTGTCGCGCAGCACGACAGATACTTCGCTCTTTCCGCGAAGGTCGACGACCTTCTCATCCGCACCCGCGCGGGAAAAGTATATGAGCGCGGCGCCTGTCAGGACGATCAGTGTGCCGAGAGCAGCGAGCACATACGTATTCCGCATATGATTCGCATTATGGCACGCATGGCCTAACGCGCACGATCAAGGGTGAGACGCGATATGAGATCCAATGCTTCCGCATAATCAGGCTTCAAAGCTATCGCGGCCTCGAGCGCCTTTCGCGCCGCGGACCTGTCACCGAGAATGATATCGAGCCTTGCTTCTTCGTACAGCACATCGGGCCTGCTGGGAGCGTATGAATGTGCCTGCGTCACGTATTCACGCACATCTGCTGGATCGACATCTTCGTTGTGCAAAAGAAGCTCATTACCGTATCGCGCCCTTGTGAGCCACGCGTCAAAATCAGCTGGATCTTTATCTGCGGCGGATCCGGCAAGCGACGCCGCACCCTTTAGGAACAACGACCCTGATTCAGTCTGCTCGTTTTTGTATGCGTATTGCGATGCGACTGAGTACGCTGCGGATGTCTCTATCGCATAATATGGGTCTGCCCAGGTCCTGAAGGCGCGTTCCATATACCGAAGTCCCGACTCCGGCTCAACCGAAAACGTACTGCGTCCCCGCTGATACAGATCGGCTGCGATGAACTGCCTTGTCGCGATCTGCCCGATCCACACCGCCGCTGCGACGAGCGTCCCCGCGAAAAGCAGCGATGCGACGACGGATCGTGGCAACTTCAGCAGCTGTGACGTATCAGATCCGCCAGCGAGTATCGACGCAACGCCGCCGATCATGAGCCCGGCGAATAGCAGCAATGGCAATTCGATCGTGTACACGCAGCTCGCTGCAAAAAAGAGAAGGACTACAGAACAAGCAGGTAATGCGCGCAGCAGACGCTCATGGTCTTTGTGCTTGGATAAACCAAGTAATAAGAGCATCGCCGGAATGCATAAAAATCCCAAGACACCGAATAGACCGAGCATCCCCGCAATGCTCATAATGGTCGAGTTCCCCTCTCGCGGCGTCATGGACCATTGTTCTGACATATTGAATGCGGGCATGCGGTACTTGTTCCACGAATAACTGAAAGAGTTAGGGCCCTCGCCGAGGAAGAGGAGCTCTATCGAACTCGAGAATATAGACCCCGTTATGAGCGACGTCGCCAGAAACGACGGCTTCGCTTCGCTGCCGCGTGCCGACTTCTCTATCGAGACATGGGCGAAAAGCGGCACTGTGAGACATACGCATGCTGCTATCGTCAGCCACGGCACTGGGCGCCGTCTCAATACGACGACAATTGCCATCATCGGAAGTAAGGCTGCGAGTGACAGCCACGAAACTCGCGCATCAGCCCAGAATATGTACATCGCGCCGCACAGAGCGAAAAGACCTGCCACATACGCGCGCGAGGAAGCGGTGGAGGTATCGTAGATGAGCGCAGAGAGGAGCAGCGCCGCTGCCAAAAGAAGCGGCAACTGTTCGATCGATCCCCCCAGGAATCCGCGCGACCCATCCTCGCCAAAGAGATACAGCACAGATGCAAGGACCGCTGCGATAGCCGTCGCCACAAGGAAGACCTTGGGTACGAGTCTTGCCGACGTGGAGCGTATGTGCCACCCCGCAATGATCGAAAGAGCAAAGAGAGCGAACGAAAACAAAGTGCCGACCTCGATACTTCGGCCCGCAATCATTCCTTGCAGATCTCGCCACGCGAGGAGTGTGGAGGCGCAAGCGATCAGAAAGAGCGGGACACCAGCGTACGCAGCGAACCCTTTCGTGAGTTCGAGATGCGCTCCGCCTCTTCCGACAACGATAGCGCTAAGAAGGATTGCTATCGAAAGTATCATGACGGCGATCGGACCCTTTTGTTCGGCGATCGGCGCATAAGAAACTAGCGGCACCGCCAAAGCGGGAAGCATGGCAATAGATACCGCGAAGAAGCTGATACTGCCGCGAATACTCGGTCTCAGTGATCCCATATTCAGGAAAAGTCTATCACCTTGTGTCGCTCTCGCTTCGCTGGCGCGCACGATATACTAGAGGAGTATTAGTATGCGTGTTGCACTCGCCACAGTTATAATACTCGGCGGCATAGTGGGATCCACCGTCAGCTACTTCGCCCTACGTCCGCTTACTGATGTCATATCGATCAGAACATCGATCTTGACGTCCGACACAAGCTCCGCAGTCCAGCTTAGAGGGGTTATCCTTGGGATCGATACCGCTGCACGGGAAATGACGATCCGTGTTTTTTATCCGGCCTTCCCCGATCATGCCGCACCATTCAAGATCCCGTTCGACGCGATTCAGAATTTCTCGAACTCCGATCTTGACGGACAGTCTTCGGATAGCGGCAGAGAATACATCCCGACAGCGAAGGTGGGACAGATCGTCAGTATGAATATCCTTAGGAAGCCCGGCAAATTTCTTGTACTATCGTTGAGTGTGCGCAGTCCCACCTCTACAGGCAATTGATATATGACCACATTAAAAATCATACTCGCGGCGGTCGTAGCAGCCCTCATCTGCGGACTTGCATATGCCGCATTCACGTACCGTCAGGCCTACTACGGACTACGTTTGAAGTTCGCACGATTCGAGCAGCAATACAGCAACGAGCGCACGAAGCTCGCGCAACGCTCCTCGTTGTGGCACGGTCGGGTAGAGAGCATCGATACTCAAAAAGGAGAATTCACGATGTCCATGGGTGGCCAAACATTGGCCGGCGAGGTGGACGTGGTATTGCCGATCACCGTGACCGTGGGCACTCTCTTTGTGCGACAGCAGCTCGTCTCAGAGAATGGCGTATATGTGGGCTTCTCGGAGACAGTGACCGGTTCGCTCGCAGATCTCGCGCCCGGCATGTTGATCGCAGTATCGTTCACCCGTGACCCGGACACCTCGAAAGCGATCGCAGATATCGTCATGTACGGTGGCACACTGTAGCCGTGTATGAGATCCCACGGAGCGTGGCGCGCCAAAGTCCCGTTCAGCGCGCTCGCACTTACGCTGCTCACTGTGTGCGTTGCCGCCGGATGGCGGATGGAATCGAGAGCTGCGTGGGCGTCGCATTTTTACGCGTCCGCACTCGCCGCTGAGGACATCGAACGCACGGTGATGATCGGCACTGACCCCGTGACCATTCACGAGGGACAGCCTTTCTCTTCAAAATCACCGATCTCGCAGCGAGACACCTTTCGCGCTCTGCGCGTCGCGTACGCAGCGACACTTGCGTCGCGCTCTCCACTGTTCGGGCTCGCGGGTACCGATCTGGATGAATTAAACAGGCAGATCGACGAGCTTGCGACCGTACAGAAAGAGGTCGCGGACAAACAAGATTCCGAGGACGAGAAAAGAAATATCCTCAAGCACTTGTACCCTACGCGCTTCCTCAAAACGCTCGCCCACACAGAGTCATCGCGGCGCACATTTGTACAGACGCCGAATGAGCGGACGATGGACGCTTATAATCGCGCCTTGCAAAAGACGATCAGAGCATATCAAAAAGACCTCGATTCGTATGCGGTTGGGTTCGAGAAAGCAGCTCCTGATTCGTTCCCTCTCGTGCTCCTCCATGGGACGATCACGAAAGACAGCGTGCGCGCGTCCATACAAGAAATTCACTCTCGTATCCATTCGGCGTCGCAGCGGCTGGACGCTCGTTTGGCATGTCTCAGCGGAGTCATCGACGCATGTGACGCAACAGAGCTCGATCTCCCATTCGTCATGGCTTCGCCGCAGTACGAAGTGCCTCGAAGCTCGCGTGCGCTCACCGACGAGGTCGTCTCGATACTTGCCGAGGCGCATCCGCAGCACGTAGACATATCGACTCTCATGTCCCTTGTAGCGCTGCATGGGAGTTCTTGCGCTCAAGGATTTGATGATCCGCACTATTTTCTGTTCGCCGGCCACGCACCTGAAAAAAGCGGCGTGAATGAGTCGCTCTTATACGTCGGGGACCTGCTCTCATACCCGATCAACCCACAGAGGCCCAGGGAGGCGACGTTCGCATTTCTCTCTCCTACAACGTACTACTTGTGTCCGAGCGTGGGCGGAGATATAAGCCGCGCCGCAGCGACGCAAATGGCCCTAGAGAACAAGTACCCCGATCTAAACACTTCATATAAGACCGGCACTGTGCTCGACGAGGGCGAAGCGATACGATACGCGTACGATCTCCTGCTCTCACCACAGACAAGCGAGATGGGAGAAGAGACGCTACTGCAGTTTGCTGACAGAGGTGCAGGGTTCGAGCTACTGGTACGCGATGTTGTAGCACAGCAGAGGGCGGTCGCGCGCGAAGCACGGGGCGGCGATCAGACAGATCTGAGCGCCGGGTGGAATTTCCTCGTGCGCAGCGCTTTTACGTCGCTGTTTCTCACGCACCATCGCACGATGGCGCCGGAGATCCAGATCTATGCGCAGGACAGGAACGATGTAGGGATCGATCGCGTACTGCGATGGTCACGACTGAGACACTTCATGTCGCGCGAAGAGGTCGTGCAGGACCTCAGAGAATTCCTCGCGGCGCACCGCCCAGACACTGTCCGCTAGAAGAAGCCGGCGCAGCTCACGAAAACCGGCGTACTTGATTGCGATCCGGGCAGTGAACGGACGCAAAGGTTGAGCTCATCTTGCGTCGACAGCGACACGATATCTTTTTTTCGGGGACTTGCGCTAAAGACAAGCGCCGCGACCAAGGCGACAAGACCGAGGCTTGCCGCATGCTGCAAGACGCGATACGAGGTACCGCCTGTGACCATATATAGACAGTGTACACCATCCGGAACGCACATACCGCGTGTTGTGTACAAAAATTGACATTAGGCGACCTGCTCGTAGTATGCGCTCAGGCATACCGACATACGTCGTATGCAAACAAGGAGAGAATCGCACATGATGAAGCGCTATATCGCCGCGCTGCTTACCGCGGCTTGCATGACAGGCTTTCTCGTCGGCGCGTCGTCGGCGAGCGACTTCCCCAACCGCACGATCACGATCGTCGTACCCTTCGGGGCGGGCGGTTCGGCGACCGATATCTTGGCCCGCATCCTCGCGGAGAAGATGCGGACGAGCCTCGGTCAGCCTGTGATCGTGGAGAACAAGCCAGGCGCTGGCGGAGCCATCGGCTCCATCAGCGTCCGCAACGATCCGGCGGACGGGTACCACATCCTGCTCGCCACGACCGGCACGATGATCCAGCGGCCTATCTTCAACAAGGAGCCGGTGTATCACGCAAGCGAGTTCGAGCCGATCGCACGCATCGCCTATATTTCGCCGTTCACGCTCATCGCTCCGAACGCGAATCAGGCGAACACGTTCGCCGAGCTCGTCCGCTACATTCGCGAACACGACACGTCCTATGGCTACGGCAACAACCCGTCGCTGCTCGCCGCTGCGGAGATGCTGGATTGGAAAGGACTGAAAGGAGTTGCGGTCGGTTATCAGACCGAAGGCAAAGCGCTCCAAGAAGGAATCTTCACGGGGCAGCTCGACTGGATGTTCCTATCGATCCCGATCTCCAAGAGCCACATCGTGGCGAAGAAGGTCAAGGTCTATGCGCAGATGGGGGCGAAGCGGCATCCGGCGCTTCCGGATGTCCCTACGATCGGCGAACTCGGCGCGCCCGAGCTCACGCAGCGTGCTTCCTGGCTCGGATTTTTCGGCCCGAAAGGATTGCCGCAGCCGATAGTCTCGCGGATCTCGGACGCTTTGCAAAAAGCGCTTGAAGACCCCGAGGTGCAGCATCGCCTCGCTTCCCTCGACCTCGAAACGAGCTTCGCACCCTCCTCGGAGTTCACGAAGATTGTCCTCGAGGACGACGCCTACTTCTCCCGCCGCATCAGCGATCTGCGCCGTAAGAAGCTGATCGCCGCGATGCAGTGACTTGTTCTCTGATCGTTCTGGGGCGCGCTACCGAAAGGCAGCGCGCCCGTATCTATTGATCCACTCGGACGATGCGTCGATATTTGGGAGGAGCGGGCCTCGGCGGCAATTCTTTGCACACGAGAGGTTCATACATGCCATCGGCCACACCGTCGGCAAAAAAGCGCTCCGGACCTATAGGAAGAGCTGCTGCAACAAAGCGTGCGATATCTTCGTAGTTGATCGACCTCCCGGGCTTCGGACGAAGCCAAAGTTCAGCCCGCACTTTGAGCGAACCGATCTCCGGATCCGATATGCGCAGTTCATAGTCGTCGTCGATATCGGACGATGCCCTTTCAACGGCAGATTCCACATGTTCGGCCTTGAGGAGACCTCCGGGGATACGCATGAAATCATACCCAGCTCTACCGAGGATCTCATACGTCTCGCGCCCGCATGAACAGACTGACGGGACGCGGCGCGCTATGTCGCCCGTCCGGAAACGGATGATGGGCAGCATGTTGTGTTCCCACAGAAGCGTGACGACGAGCTCGCCCTCCTCATCCACGACGCGCCCCTCCGCATCAATGAGCTCTGGGTACACGTCATTCTCCGCATAGTGGACCAAGTTTTTCCCTGTCGCTTCGATCTCGGCGCAGGATTGCCAATGTAGTCCTCCCGTTTCGGCCGTGCCATAGGTATTTCGAATGATCGCTCTCGGATAGTGCTCTCGAATGAACTCGTAGGCAGCGTGTGAGAATCTATCGCCGCTCGAGACGAAAAGCGTGATGTCCGACAGGGTCATTTCTTTCTCGAGGTATGGTGTAAGGGCGCATAAGTGCGCCGCGGTAGTCATGATCGCCTGCACTTTGAAGCGGGCAGCAAGACGCGCCGTGGCAGCATGATCTTTCATATCTCCCACGATGGACGCGATATTTTCGGCCTTGTACACGTCGAATAGAAAGCCTCCCCCTCTGAAAAAAAGCATGCGATCGGCGTACTCCTTATGCGCGTATGCCTTCCAAAGTTTGTTTCGAAGATTGAGTACGAGCGGACTTTTCGTGGTCCCTGAAGAAACATGGATGTAC
>CBIMKN010000013.1:0-13874 GCA_966244515.1 uncultured bacterium | reverse complement strand
CGAGATCTCTCGCTCGCTCAAAGCCATGGCGCGCGAGCTGCAGGTCCCAGTCCTTGCCCTCTCTCAGCTCTCCCGCGCCGTCGAGCAACGCGGCGGTCGCCCGCGTCTCTCAGACCTGCGCGACTCGGGTTCCATCGAGCAAGATGCGGACGTGGTCATGTTCATCCATCGCGATGACATGATGGGCAACCGATCGAGCAATGAAAAGACCGGCGTGGCGGAGATACTCATTGAAAAGCACCGCAATGGCCCCGTCGGCAAAGTTGACCTCAAGTTCGACGAAGAGAAGACCACCTTCATGTCGATCGAGAAGAGTGACTTCGGCGATTTTGTGACAGAAGCGCAGGTGCAAGGCGACGAGGCCGGGCCATTCTAGTGGTTGGTATACTTCCCCCATGGATGCGATCGAACGGCTCACCAGACTATTCGAACGCTTCCCCGGTATTGGACCGCGCCAGGCGTCGCGCTTTGTGGCGTTCCTGCTCAAATCCTCCCCGGCGATGCGGCGCGAGCTCATCGAATCGGTGCAAGCCCTCGGTAGTGGCGTGAAGCAGTGCGCCTCGTGTATGCGCTTCTACGCCGGAGCCGATACGATATGCGGTATATGCACCAACCCTGAGCGGGACGCATCCGCACTCGCCGTTGTGGCATCTGACTCCGACTTGGGAGCGCTCGAACGGAGCGGGACATATCGCGGCAAGTATTTCGTCCTGGGCGGGACCATTTCCCTTGCATCCGAAAAGACCGCTGGTCTGCGCCTCGATCAGCTCTTGCGGTCCCTCGACTCACGAGTGAAATCCGGTTTGAACGAGATCATCCTCGCCCTGCCTGCAAATCCCGAGGGAGACGCGACCGCGCTGCGTCTGCGCGACGAGATAAACTCGCAAGAACCAACCCTGAACATCACAGCGCTCGGCCGCGGCCTCTCGACAGGCAGCGAGCTCGAATACGCGGACCCCGAGACCATCAAGAGCGCCCTCGAGAGCAGGCGCTAATACAAAGCAAAAGACCGCCATGAGGCGGTCTTTTGTTTAGAGCGAGGTGATGCGCACTTTCGCGTAGGACTGTCGATGGCCGCGCTTCTTTGTGTAACGGCTCTTCTCTCGGTAGCGGATGACGGTCACTTTCGGGGCCTTGCGGATCTCGACGAGCTCCGCGGTGACCTCAGCGCCCTTGATGTATGGTGCGCCGACGGTCGTCTTGGAACCATCGTCGGTGAGGAGGACCTTGTCGAACGTGATCTTAGAGCCGGCCTTATCAGCGCCGACGGTCTCGACATTGAGCACGCTGTCCTTCGTGACAACGTACTGCTTGCCCCCTGTTTCTATGATGGCGATCTTTGCCATAAGTGGGCGCAGTCTACGATAAAGCTGGAATTAAAGCAAGGCTTTTAACGCAAAGACCCCCATTGAGGGAGGTCTTCAACGTCGCTCCGGGAAGTGCTGCAAGTTTGAGCCTCAGGACGATAGTCTATGGCGCCGGAGCGCGGACCCCATTCCTTTTGGCCGCCACAGGCATGCAATAATGGCTTCCGTTACATGTCGGGTTAGTCGCTATACGTTAAGCGCGTTCACAACACCTCCGACTGGAGCTGCAGTGAAAATAGCAAAATAGCTAGTCTTGCTCAAGAGCTGGTTTATCCACACTCAAGGCCAGGTCTAATCGAGCACCTTTACCCTCCGTGATTTTGTATACGTCCTTATCTATCTTCCCAAGTTCTTTATAGCCGGAATTGAAGTGATTAACCGTAGTTGAAAGTGAGTTGCCGAGCTTTTTGTAGTAGTCCTCGTACGCCTTCAAGTGACGTCCGAGCGCCTCTACATTCTTTGCAATGTCTTTGGCTGTTTCCTCGATCTTGAACGCCTTGAACCCGTACAAGACTGACTGCAGGTAAGCGGCAAAGGTCGTCGGAGAGACGATGATGACCTTTTTTTCATTGTAGGCGTAATCGATGAGGTTGCGCGTATTGACCTTTACGGACCCCACCTCATTGATGAGCAGGTCGTAGTAGATAGCCTCAGCGGGTATGTACATAAAGGCGAACGGAAGCGTGCCGTCTTTAGGCCTCACGTATTTCGCGGTCTCGTCTATACGGAGCTTGAGATCATTTTTGAACTGCTTCTCGAGCTCTGCGCGTTGGTTCTCATCGATCGCATTAACGAGCCGCTGGTAGTTGTCGAGCGAGAACTTCGCGTCGATCGGTATCACACCCTCCTTCGTCTCAATGATTGCATCTACAGTCTCACCGCCCGGAAATTCGTATTGCATCTTAAAGGTGCCAGGAGGCAAGATGTTTCCCAGGATAAGTTCGAGCGACGCTTCCCCGAGGTTGCCTCGTTGCTTTTGATGCTTGAGAACCTTTTCAAGATTTTGCAGCTGCTCCGCGATCGTGAATACCTGCTTGGTCGACTCCTTCGTCTCGGTCACGCCACGGACCACTTCCATGAGCTGCTGGGAGACGCGGTTCGTGATCGCATCCATCTGCTGCTGAATATTTCCGATCGTCTTTTGCGATTGATCAAATTGCATTCGCATACCCTCCCCGAGCTTCGTATCGAGCGAACGGGAGAGGTCCTGGAGCTGACTCTGCAACATGATGAGGCTCTGCGTATCCTGCGCTGCGGTTGGTTTCCTGAACAAAAGGTAACCGATGAGCGCAGCGTTGAAGACGAGAAGACCGATGATGAGCCATTCCATGGCGCGATTGTACCACGCAGGCTTTGACGCCGTCCGGAGGCGCATGTACCGTGGCGGTAGACGTGGCCAGGAGCGAGCAATGCTGTACGAACTCATACTGATCGCCCATCTCCTGTTCCCGGACGACGGCCTCCGCATGCGTATCATAGAAAGGCCGCAATACTTTGCCACTGAGTCCGAGTGCCATAAACACGTACGCGCATCCGTAGAGCGCCTATCCAAACGGATCCAGAAAATCGTATCCGATCGCAAGAAGATGGCACAGACGACGCTCGTAGGTGGCTGCAAGAAATCCGGACTGATCGAAGCCGGTGCACGCCGGGTCAATGACCCGGCGTGAACTATTTGGTATATTCCCTACATATGCTCCAACAACAAATCCGCGAGGACCTCAAGACGGCGATGAAAGCGCGAGAACAAGTCCGAGTGGACACGCTTCGAGGCGCGCTGAGCGCTTTTACCAATGAGCTCGTAGCCAAGGGCAAGAAGCCCACCGAAGAAATATCTGACGCCGATGCCGTGACAGTCCTCAAGAGATTGGCGAAACAGCGCAGAGACTCTGCGGATCAATTCGCCGCCGGCAATAGGCCGGAGCTTGCTGAAAAAGAGCTGACTGAGCTCAAGATCATTGAGGCATATCTCCCGCAAATGGCGAGTCGTGCGGATATAGAGAGGGTCGCAAAGGCCAAGAAAGAAGAGCTCGGTGTTTCTGATGCTTCGGGCGCAGGCAAGCTGACGGGTGCCGTCATGAAGGAATTCGCGGGTACTGCCGATGGTAATGACGTCAAAGAGGTGGTGCAATCGCTTTTCTCATAACTTGTTCGCACAGCCTACACGTGGTCCAATGCCTCCAGAGAGGAGGTGATCGACCAATGCGAAGACGCGGCAAACCGTGGTCCAAAAAGCGTTGGCGCAAATTCAACGAAAAACGCAAGAGACAAATGATCCTTGAAGCCAGGCTCGGCGAAGAGGCGGCAGCACTGGCAGAATACGAATCTGAGAAACGGCGTGCCGCGCTTTCCGATGAATTTGCAGCTATCGCAGAAGCGACAAATCAGCTTGTGACGCCGTTCGATGACTCGCCCATGGGTGAATTGCATCTCGAGCTATGCACACCAAGACGCTTGCGTACCGTACGCAAGCAGGCGCTAAAGGAGCGCGAGATCGATGATGCGGCACCAGTCGGACTAGAGACTGCCCACCATGTCCTCGCATGGTGGCACAGATGAGCGGGACCTGTATTGCGTACCCGCTCTTTTCTTTTGCGATCTAGAACAAGTGGCGCGGTTTCGTCGCCAGGTAGACGGAGAAGCCTGCAGCAAGCGCTGCGGCTAGGAATGCGAGAGCGAGCGCGTGCGCAAGCTGGAGCACATTGAGAAGCGTAACAGCGAGTAGGCACATGAGAATGCGCCCGAGCGCCATGCCCATCTCCTTTAGAGCCGTGTGCTCGTCCACAAAGGTGTGGTTATCTGCGACATGTTCTTGCGCGCCTACGTCGATACCGCGGACGTTCGATCTGCTCGCAGTGTGGAAATACGTATCGATAAGTACGGCACCGACGAATCCTCCGACGCCTAAGCGCATGATCCAGCCAGACGCTGCCAGAATCGGTTGCACTCTGTGCGGGACAGATTCAATAGCACCACCGAAGAGTTTCCTCGCCACAAGTGTAAAGAGAAGTGTCAGAGACATGACGACCCCGAGGAGTGGATATGACCAATCGAGAAGCGTGAAGACCGCGATCGGCCATAGGATGAACAATGTCGCGGACTCGATGCCGGAGAGCATCGAACTCCACAAGACTGATCGGTACCTTATGTCGAAAAGCTCGTGGAATGTCTGGCGATATGTCCATGAGTAGCCTTCGTAGACATCCTTGAGCGAATAGACCGGAATGACGGCGAGAGCCGCGGCTATGGCCGCAACGTATAGAAGCGCAACAGCCGAGGCTACGCCGCTCGTGAGGTACAGACCGGCGAAAAGCGGCATGAGTGCAATACCGATCTCGATCCACTCGCGATGTTTTTGTGGAACTGACGTACGCGACACTTCATACGGAATCCAATAAAAAGCGCGGTACAAGCCGGTCAAGACAGCGAAGATCGTAATACCGAACGCGATATCGCCGAGAGCGCCAGCGAACGCCGCACCGAGTGCTGCGAATGCAGCGGCAAGCGCGAGCGTGGCTGCCGTGAGCGTACGGCGAAAGCCATGCTTCAGTCTACGAGCAGATATGGGCGTGAGGAGAATGACGAGTATCTGTGAGAGCGCATAGGTGAGCAAGACGCTGACGAATGCTCTCGATATAGATCTCTGCTGCACGTAGAAATACTGGAATATAAATACCCACGCGAAGAGGTGCGCACTCGTCAGCGCCGCTCGAAGTATGATCCGATGCAGTGCCGCGCCGCTAAGATTCATGACGCTCATGCAAAACTGTCTTTCCACCTATACCCGCGGTGAGCGGCGCAAAGAGCGGTACGAAGAGTATGAGTGAATAGCCCACCCACAAATTCCAGTCGGCAAAAAGCGCCCATCCGGTAAATGGCACCGAAAAGATCATATCAAGTACGGCGACAGTGAATGTCCAAGAGAGCGAGTACGGCAGAATGTCTCGCCACGAGGAGAAGCGCAGCGATCTGCCCGCTATAAGCGAAATGAAAAGAAGCGCCGCGAGGCCAATGAGACGCGGCATAAATCCCTCGGTGAACCCATAGAGCATGAACCCCGACCAGAGGAGGAACATCAGTGCATAGAGCAGCACCCCCCACGTCAAAAGCGCGCCGTACTTCATGCGCTCATTATGAGCGATGCGGCTCTCTGTCGGCCGCATCGCTGTGGATAGTGCTATCGATCTTCCGTATCTGCCGCAGGCTCTGCGGTCATCATCATGGTCGCGCTCGCGCCTGTATCTGATCGTGAGCGCGTGAACACACCCACATCAGTCTTGAGGCGCTCAGAGGCATCCATATGCACCTCGATCGTCTTCGCAGTGCGGATCGCTTCCTGGAATGTCGAGAAAGCCCTGCCGTAATCTCCCCGCTCAAGTTCGCGCTCAGCATTCGTTATCGCCTCTTCTGCGGCGTCAGCTCCCTCTTCAGCGACTTCTGATGTCGATGTTGTCGCGACAAGCGCCGACGTGGCTTTCGCGCGGACCGTGCTTACGGCCGCCTTCGCCTTGTCTTTGTTCTCGAGCGCAGCTTGTCTGATCTTCTTGCCGTCCTTCTTAGCGACCACTGTCGCCTCATGTGCCGTTCGAGCAGCCTGCACAGCTTCGGCTTTGGTGATCACCGATCGCAGTATCGGCTGCACCTTATCGGCATCCGGCGTCGACTCAGAGAGCGCGAGAAGCACTTCAGCATGACCAATGAGCGATGCCTCGAGATCCGACTGTGCTGCAGCGACGGCCGCGTCGCCCTCCACAGCGGCCAGTTTCTCGATGTTGGCGTCGAATTTTGCTGCCGTGAGGTGTATCTCTGTCTGCAACTGTGCCTGCGCGACCGGCGTAAGGCGCCCTTCCGCTGCAAGTGCTTCGGCCTCCGTGAGGCGTCGTTCTATTCTTTCGGTCTGCCACGAAGCTTTCGATTTCTCGGTCAGCGCGAGGGCTCCCTGAAGAGGTTCGTTCACATTGAGTTTTACGGCGTAAAGCGCATCGCCTGGCACTGCCCCCTCGGCCGCGTATGCGGTGCCGAGCCCAACGACCATGACCATCGCAAGAGCAGCTGGCACAAATCGCAGGCTTCCGGTGCTCTGCTCGCCAAACGAATCGGCGAGAGCAGCAAGAGCATCGGCCATTCGAATGGCGAACGGTGCTTTTGCAGGATGGGCGCTCATATGCGCGAGCAATGTATTGCGCATCGAAATACGCTCGCTTTCCGAGAGCGCCTCATTCTTCATCTCTTTGAAAATATGTCCAAAATCTTGTGTCATACGCACTGAGAAGGCTTTCGCCCTGCCCATGCATTATAGACGAGGCTTGGCCAAAGCTCTTACTCTTATCTTCATCTTCGGTACTGCACGAGAGAGACCCGCCTTCGCGAAAGCGAAGACGGGTCTTCTCATTGCGCGTGCTTACCAAGCGCGGCCGTTGCCGCCCCTGGAGCCGCCAAATCCGCCGCGATCACCGCCGCCACGGAAGTTGTTCCTCGGGCGCTCCTCCATCGGTCGTGCTTCATTGACCGTAAGAGTGCGACCGCCGAAGTCCTTTCCGTTCCAGAGGTCGATGCCCTTCTGGGCCTCCTCATCGCTGGACATCTCCACGAAACCGAAACCCTTCGAGCGACCAGTCATACGATCCATGATGATCGATGCGGACTCGACGGAGCCGGCCTGGGAGAACGCTTCGCGGAGCTCGTCTTCCGTAGTTGAGTACGGGAGACCGCCCACGTATAGCTTCTTAGCCATGTCTCTTTCTTGTTGCTTTCCTCTAAAAAATGTAAACCAACCTTTTCCTTATGGGAAAAACTTACATTCGCCGCAACTATAGCCCAGAGCAGACTATGCGCAAGTGGGTATTCAACAGCCTCTCAAGTATGGCCCTACAGAGCCATTATTTTGGGCGTACTGCGCATCATCTTGCTAAGGCGCTCTATGCCGCGATGTATACGCACTGACACGACGTTCTCTGACACGCCAAGAGCTGCGGCGATCTCTCTCGGCGACATTTCGTCGAGGTATCGCATCGTGATCGCTGTACGGTAGATCTCATCGAGCGACCGTAAATGAGAGAGCGCTTCCTTGAGAGCCGGAATGTCTTTCGGCCCTTCGATCGACTCGTCTTCTGGCTCGAACCCATCTTCTTCCATCATTGCATCAAGGGAGGCCGACTTTTTCTTTCTCGACATGTCCACGATGAGATTGTTCGCGACTCGGTAAAGGAACGCGCGAATGTACTCGATCTTCTTCCCTTCGGACAAATAGACCCACGTTTTCGAGAAGGTCTCCTGGACGATGTCTTTCGCGACCTCTCTGTCTCGCACGCGTATGAGGCAATGTCGAAAGAGAGCATCGGCGTGCTCGTCATAGGCTGCCAGGAACGCCGCTTCCAGTTCTTTCGTCCAAGCCTCCTGCCGGGATGAAGCTTTTTTCTTCATTGAAGTCTCAAGATATAGCAGTACGAATATGAAGTTCGCATGAACCCCCTCGGGAAAACTAAAAAAGCCGACACATACCATGTCGCGCTTTTCCCGTTGTCAAAGTATATCACGCGACTACGCTGCATCAATCCTGAAATAGAGTGGCCTCGGGTATGACCCGAGGCCCGCCTCTAAAAGGCATAGATCGCTTTGCCGCGCAGCGCCGCTTTCGCGATGTGCCGTCCCACCGTCTGGAAGAAGGACTCGTCGTCCATGTCCTCTGTTCCTGGCGGGAACGCCATCTCGATCGATGCGATGTAGATTCGCCGCAAGTCGTCGGTCATTACATCGCCGCTTTCGAGCAACATCTCGTGTGCGCGGAGGACGAAGTCGGGCAGTTCACCGTCATTCTGGAACCACCGCAGTCGCATGATCAGGAACGGCACGTGCTGGTAGTCGTGCCGGCCGGTGCCGTAGATGAGCTGGCAGATCCGGAATACCGTCTGGAATTCAAGCGGATTCGTGGTCAGCTCGTCGCTTGGCATGGGCAGATCGCACAGTTGCCTCATCAGTGCTCGGATCTCCCGCAGCCTCTCTTCTGGGTCGATCAATTGGTCTCGCCACATTTGACGCTTCACGCTTTGCATTTTGGGTCCTCTCTGCTTGGTGTGGACCCCCCTCTATGCCGATTATATGGAAATGAAGACTTCATGCAATGCAAATCTTCATGCACGGAGGACGCGACAGCTGTGCTTCTGCATTGTCAATAAATATGTATAATCGTGGCTGTCGGGCCCTTAGCTCAGTTGGTAGAGCGCCACATTTGCAATGTGGATGTCAGCGGTTCGAATCCGCTAGGGTCCACAGAAAAGATTGATGTTCAGCTTATGCGCGAGTCGTGCACAGTTTTGGTGCAGGTTCGTTTCCTACCTCACCTGCCTCGCGAGACGTATAGAGTGCTCGAGAAATTCGAGTACGGATGAACCGACGCTCTCAAGCATCGCTGGGAAAGTCGCGCTCGGATATAGACCGGGCACAGAATTGATCTCAAGCAAGTAAATGCCGTGCGGAGCGAGGATAAGATCTGATCGAGAATAGTGAGAAAGATTGAGCGCGCGATGCGCGACCCTGGCGACATCCGCGAGCGACAGTTTGTGCTCGTATGAGAACCTGCTTGGCACGCTGTGTCTGAGAATACCTTCGCTGTGGTGCTCGTGCGCTATATGCAGTGCATCTTTGTATACGTGCGCAGGCGGTAGTGCATACAGATCTTCATTGCGGAAATGTTCTATCAGCCCCACCGAGACCTCTTCGCCGCGAAGAAACTCTTCAATGAGAGCGCTTCCGTATGCATCTATCACGTCCCCTATCGCTTCAGGAAGATCGTGCAGCGTGCGTGCGATGAGAATACCCTTGCTCGCGCCCTCGCTGGGCGGCTTCACGACGTACGGCGGACCGAACTGTGAGAAGACTGCTTCCGCCATCTCCGCAGTATTGAGGCCATTGTCTATCGAAAAACTCACCGCTCGAGGCATGCGTACGCCGGCCCGCTTGAGCAGCTCTCTCATCCGGATCTTATTGAGAGAGGAGCCGACATGAGGAGCACGCGTACCCGCATATGGTATGCCCGCACGTTCCAAGATGCGCTGTATGGTGCCGTCCTCACCTATGCCCCCATGCACAGCATTGAGTACGACATCTAGCTGTGAGAGCGCGCGCACCGGCGTAGCTGGCTGACCGCGCAAGTGCCAAAGGCCTGCACGGTCAATGAGAATATCGCGAACATCGTATCGCTCCTCCGGCAATGCATTGAGAATTTCCGCGCCGGTTTTCAGCGAGAGTGCATACTCATTCGAGGTACCACCTCGAATAATGCCCACGACAGTGCGCGTCATGCACTAAAGTATAGCATCGCTACGCTCCGTACTCGATGATCGGAAGATTCGCTGGCACGCGAAAGACCGATTCATCAGGGTTCCACCATGTCTCGCAGGTGAGCGAGTGAAGTACCGGGTACAGTCTCTCGGTCTCTTCTTTGTCGAACCGCTGTGAAAGTATCAATTCGCGGCGGATCAGCGAGATACTGTCCGATGCCGCGCTCCATACGTAGAGACCATCCTCGTTGTATACCTCGTGCATGGTCGTACCCGCAGTGACATCAGTAAAATCGAATCTAGCTTTGCCATCGTAGTGGTACGACGTGACCTTTGAGGCGCCCTGGAAACTTGCTTGCGACTGTCTGCATACTGCTGCGGGAGCTTTGTCGACGATCGAGAGCAGCTCGGCAGGAGTAGAGGGCTCATATTTACTCAAAACTTTCTCAAAGTCCGACACTTGGCTGTTGCGATACCAGGCATACCCGCCAAAAATTAGAGCTCCTGCGATGAATAGTGCGCAAAGCTGCAATATAAGTTTCCCAAGCGGCATGCACTCAGTATATCTTGCCGCGCCGCTTCCGGTGCCAGGAAATCGCAAACCTGTGAGCTTCACTGTTGGCTAGCAATATATCCTTCTCGAAGGCCTCGATCGTACGCCGATCCCCTATGAGCCGCACGGGCTTGTGCCGCTCGTCTTTGACTACACCCACAACCGGTATTTCGACTCCTGCCTTTCTGAGTGTGCGCTCTGCTGCGCGGACTTGCGCTGTACTGCCGTCGACTGCAAAGGCACGCGGAAGCGGCCATTCTGGATGCCCGAGGCGCCGCTCGAGCGCCTCGATCAGCGATGCGACGTCGTTATTCTCCGCAGTATGGATCTTGAATTTTCGATAAGCGGCTTTGTGCGCCTCGCCGCCGTACACCACCGTCATGACCGCGACGGTCTCCTTGCCTGACGTGTGCGCCACATCAAATGCCTCCACGCGCGCCCCGCCGCCCGCAGACACTCGCTCAGCCTTGATGAGCGATACATCCTTGATGTGTTCGAGCGCTGCGCACTGCCGGCGCAGCTGAGCCGCAAGCTCAAAATCCTCTCGCGCAGCCGCCTCTTTCATCTCTTTCGTAAGCTGACGCTTTAGCCCTTGGAAATTCCCCGAGAAAAGCTGCGTGATATGCGCGATCGTCTTTGCGTATTCTTCTTTCCCCGCTTCACCCGTGCATACGCCTGGGCAAAGACCGATCTGCCTGTTGAAGCACGGTTTGCACGACTTCGCGCCTTTGCGCATCTGGTCCTCGCATGGCGTGCACTTGGAGTCACGGTACGGAAATATCTTGCGCACGATCTTCATCGCCTCCTGGAGTGCCAACCCTTCCGTAAAGGGCCCGAATTGACGCTTAATGTCTTCGTCTCTCCAATTCTGGAAAAGTTCTCTGCCTCGGACGACGAGCAATCGGGGGAACCGTTCTTTCGTAACGACAACATAATTGAAGCTCTTGTTGTCTTTAGACATCGCATTGTACGGCGGCTTATGGCGCTTGATGAGGTTGGCCTCTAGGATGAGCGCCTCAAGCACTGAGTGCGTGGTCTCGTACGCGACGGAATCCGCCTCAGTGACCATCTTTTCGATATGAAGCCCTCGCGTCTGCGCGATGTCTGAGGCAAAGTAGCTGCGTACCCTGTCGCGCAGCGACGTTGCCTTGCCGATGTACAGCACCTTCCTGCCTTTCTTGAAAGTGTACACGCCCGGCTCATCCGGGAGACTGAACTGTTTGAGGTCCTCTCGCAGCATCTGCGGAGTATACAGAAAAGGAATATCCACAGCCACGAGTCATTTGACCCCCTCGGCGCAGAGACTATACTGCGGTTTTAATGACCCCGAAGAAGCGCGCACAGCAGGAATCCCCATCTGGGGCTATTTTTTTGTCCGACAATTCTCCCGCCCCAAGCGGGATTTTTTCTAGCCTATGAGATTGATCTTGGAAGACGGCTCCGTATTCGAAGGCAAGTCCTTCGGCGCCACAAGCAAGACCTCGGGCGAGGTAGTATTCTCGACCGGTATGACGGGGTATGTAGAGTCGCTCACCGACCCCTCCTTCGCAGGTCAAATCCTCGTCTGTACGTACCCCCTCATCGGCAATTACGGCGTTCCCGATCCCTCACGTTTCGAGTCTGAGAAAATGCACATTTCAGGACTCATCGTCTCCGAGTATTCAGAGGAATATTCTCATCACGAGGCTAAGGCGTCGCTTCACGCGTGGCTCAAGGCAAGCGGGGTCCCGGCGATCACCGGAGTCGACACGCGCGCACTCACTAAAAAGCTTCGCGAGCGTGGCGTCATGCTCGGTCAGATCACATCGGGAGACGCGGGAGAATTCATCGATCCGAACAGAGAGAATCTGGTCGCCAAAGTATCGCCGAAAGAGGTTCGTACGTACGGCTCTGGCCCCGTGCGCATTATCGCGATCGACTGCGGCATGAAGGAGAACATACTTCGCTCTGTCATGCGCCCAGAGACCACGGTCATACGAGTCCCCTGGAACTACGACTTCACACAAGAGAAGTACGACGCGCTACTGCTGTCCAACGGTCCCGGCGATCCAGAGATGTGCGGTGCCACGATCGCCAATATTCGCAAAGCCATGCGCACCGGCGTCCCGATACTCGGCGTATGTCTCGGCAACCAGCTGCTCGCCCTCGCCGCGGGAGCTTCTACGTACAAGCTCAAGTACGGTCATCGGGGCCAGAATCAGCCTTGTATCGATTCCGACACCGCACGTTGCTACATAACGTCCCAAAATCACGGTTTCGCTGTCGACGCCAGCACATTGTCGAACAGCTGGAAAGTCTGGTTCACGAACGCCAATGACAATTCTGTCGAGGGCATAAAGCACGTAAGCCATCCCTGGCGCTCGGTCCAGTTCCATCCGGAAGCAGCGCCAGGCCCTACGGATACCGCATGGATCTTCGAGGATTTCCTTCACGAAATATCGGGACGCAGACGAATCACCGTACAGAGCGTATGACAAAACCGAAAAAAGTACTGTTGCTCGGTTCAGGAGGTCTCAAGATCGGTCAAGCCGGTGAATTCGATTATTCCGGGTCGCAGGCGATCAAGGCCCTGAAGGAAGAGGGTATCTCGATCGTCCTGATGAATCCGAACATCGCCACGGTCCAGACCGACGAGAAGCTTGCTGACACCGTCTACTTCCTCCCCCTCACAATTGAGTACGCTACGACCGTTATAGAGAAGGAGCGTCCCGATGCGATTTTCCTCTCTTTCGGCGGCCAGACAGCGCTCAACTTGGGCCTGCAACTCGAAGAAACAGGTATTCTCAAGAAATTCGGCGTCGCGGTACTCGGTACGCCGGTCAAGACAATCCGCGATACAGAGGATCGCGATCTCTTCGTCGCGCGACTGGGTGAGATCGGCGTGTTGACGGCGCGCAGCAAGGCCGCGAAGAATGTTCCTGAGGCTCTCAAAGCCGCCCACGAGATCGAATTCCCTGTCATGGTTCGCGCAGGCTTCGCTCTCGGCGGCGAGGGCTCCGGAATCGTGCACAACGAAAAGGAATTGACGTCTAAGTTGACCGAGGTGTTCAGGAACGTACCGCAGGTTTTGATCGAAGAGTACTTGGGTGGCTGGAAAGAAGTGGAATACGAGGTCGTCCGCGATCGAGCCGACAACTGCATCACCGTCTGCAACATGGAAAACATTGACCCAATGGGCATACACACCGGTGAGAGCATTGTCGTCGCCCCATCTCAGACGCTCTCCAACCGCGACTACCACATGCTCCGAGAAGTGGCGATCAAGACAATCCGCCATCTCGGCATCGTCGGCGAATGCAATATTCAATACGCGCTGCATCCGAAGAACGGCGATTATAGGGTCATTGAAGTGAACGCACGTCTCTCTCGCTCCTCTGCGCTCGCCTCAAAGGCCACCGGCTACCCTCTCGCGTTCGTAGCCGCGAAGCTCGGTCTTGGTTACACGCTTACCGAGTTGAAGAACTCCGTCACGAAGCGGACGACTGCCTGCTTCGAACCTGCGCTCGACTACGTAGTCCTGAAGATGCCCAGATGGGATCTCGCTAAATTCGAGAATGCTGCTCCGCGTATCGGTACTGAGATGAAGAGCGTGGGCGAGGTCATGGCTATCGGGCGCAGTTTTGAGGAGGTCCTACAAAAGGCGATCCGCATGCTCGACATCGGCGCGGGCTCGGG
>CBIMKN010000012.1:0-14884 GCA_966244515.1 uncultured bacterium | reverse complement strand
GGAGAACACATCGTTGCGCGAATTGGTCATAAAGATCGCGGCGCTCGTACTGATCATAGGGGGTCTGTACGTCTTTTTTCGGGTTTTCGACATCAGCGACATCAGGGCCCGCGTGGAAGAGGCAGGCGCCTGGGGACCTCTCATTCTCGTTGTTGCGAAGGCTTCGACCATCGTCATTGCGCCGCTTACGGGCTCTCCGATCTATCCGATCGCAGGCGCGCTCTTTGGATTCTGGAAGGCGTTCGCGCTTCTCCTTGCAGGAGACGCGCTTGGCGGCGCCATTGCGTTCTATCTCAGCCGATTCTTCGGCCGCAGCATCGTTGAGCGCATGCTCGGTGGGCAGGAGAGTCTTGTCTCCCAGGCGCTCGCCATGATGGGTTCGGTGCGCGGTTTTCTTCTCGCGCGGCTCTGCTTCACGACCTTTCCAGAAGTGCCGGCATACGCCGGAGGGCTATCACGCATACCATTTCTCCCTTTCATACTCATCTATTCGCTCGTAGGCGCCGTGCCCACGGCTTTTACCACGGTGCTCGGGTCGTTCCTTACCGGAGGGAACAATCCGCTCATATTTGGCGCCGTATTTCTCTTCGGCGCAATCGTAAGCGGCGTATCCTTGTATATCTTCATCCGTATTCTGCAGTCACGAGTGGATAACTCGGCGCAAAAAGATGTGCCGGCGCTACACTGATCCCATGGCTAAGAACGGCGTAAAAGGAAAGGGCAGGAGCGGGGTCGTGAAAGGTCGTTCGCAGGTGCTTTCTCCGCGCAATAAGCGCTGGACGAAGGTCGACGCGTCGACCGGGAAGTTCACGGACCAGATGAAGAAAAAGGGGCGCGCTTTCAAGGGGGTGCGCATGAAGTAGGTGTCGAACTGTCCTTCATCGTGTATTCTTGTGGTACGTGCTATTGCGGAACGAGCAGTCTAGGTTCGTTCGCCATCGCACGGCACATATGGACGATTTCCTCAAAATGGACATATTCTTCGCCGTATCGACGCTCGCTGTTGTCGTCGTGGCGGGACTGATCGCATATGCGCTCGTGAGGATACTGCGTATCCTTCGCAATGTAGAGAAGCTCTCTGAGACCGTGACCGAGGAGGCGCAGCTGATTCGTTCGGACATCGGCGACATGCGGTCGCATGTTCGTGCCGAAGGTTTCAAATGGGCGCATCTTGCGCGATTTGCGAGGGCGAGCGTGAAGCGTTTTATGGGCGGATCTATTAAGAAATAACGAACACGCATGGCAGACAACAAAAAGACGAAAGGTTCTCTTGCGCTTGGCGCACTTGCGGTCGCCGCTGGTGCCGCGGCCGGATACTATTTTTACGCAAGTAAGGACGCGCCCAAGCATCGTCGCATTGCGGCTTCGTGGGCGAAAGGCATGAAGCAGCGCGTGGTCGCTGAGGCAAGAAAGGTGGGGGAGATCGATAAGGCAAAATTGGCGGCGATCGTCGATAGCGCAGCGCTCGCGTACAGGTCGGCGAAAGACGTCGATCGCCGTGAGCTCGCTCGTGCGGCGAAAGAACTGAAATCAAATTGGCGGCAGATCGCACGTGAGCTCCAAGGCGCGCGCGGCGCGAAAAAAGCAGCAGCAAAGACCGCGAGAAAGAAAGCTGCCAAGAGATCGCGCACGAAGTAATGTATGAGGCGCGTGGCGCGCATCGTGGCGGCGGTGTTCTTGATTGCCATCGCAGCATACATATATCGAGAGCAGGTGCGCACCTTCGCGCTGCAGGCGTATCGCGAGATCGCTCCGTGCACGGTCCCGATAACCTATACGATCGTTAGCATCGATCCGCGTTTTGACGTCGCGACCTCTTCACTCGTGACTTCGCTCGCAAAGGCAGCGGGTATTTGGGAACAGGGTGCAGGGAAGCCGCTTTTCGAGTACGCGCAAAGCGGTGGATCAATTCAAGTGCGTCTGGAGTACGATGCGCGCCAGGCGACCACTGAACGCCTTCAGGAACTCGGTCTATCTGTAGAGGACAACATGGATTCGTATGAAAAAGTGCGCGCCTCATATATGACGCGTTTGTCGGATTACCAGGATCAGCGTGCGCAATTCGACGCAGCCTATGCGACGTATGAGCGAGAAGTCGATTCGTACGAGCGCGAAGTGCGGCGGTGGAACGCGAGGGGTGGGGCGCCTGCATCCGTATACGCAGATTTGGAGAGTCAAAAAGCGGCGCTTGAATCAGAGGAGAGGCGCTTGAGATCGATGCAAGAATCGCTCAATGCGACCGCTGATTCGGTGAACGCGCTTGTCGAAACACTGAATCGCCTTGCGCGCGAACTTAATATAAGCGTAAGCGCATACAACACAGTCGGACACTCAGCGAGCGGTGAATTTGAGGAGGCAGTGTACGAAAGCAGGCCAGGTCTTCAGACGATCACCGTGTATGAGTTCGACAGCAACGATAGACTCGTCCGGGTACTTGCGCACGAGTTTGGCCACGCGCTCGGTCTCGATCATGTCGAGGATAGTACGGCGATCATGTATTGGCTCAATAAAAGTACGGACCAAACCCTCGCGAAAGCGGACATAGATGCGCTCGGTGCGCTTTGCAAGACGCAGTAGTGGTATATACTTTTCATATGACATCGAATACCTCCCTCGTTATTGCGGCCATGCTCCTCGTCGTACTTCTGGCAGCGTACGGATACGTGACGGTAAGTCAGTATCAGGCCGCGCACCCTCAGGAGACGCAGCAGAATACTCAGATGGCGAATCCGGCATCGACCAATTGCGTGAATCTGGGCGGGTCACTTGAGATCCGAGAAGTCGCGGGCGGACAGGCTGGTTACTGCCACATGTCGGATGGCCGTGTGTGCGAGGAGTGGGCGCTCTTCCGTGACGGTTCCTGCGTGTCGCAATAGCGCATTCATCGCGCATTCATCTCTCGGCCACAAAATGTAAGCATGGCGAGGAAGTATTCGAAGGGAACATCGAAGGATGTAGAACGTGCGGTACACGAGTACAAGCGCGGGGAACTTAAAAGCGGACCTGGAGGGAAAGCGGGGAAAGTGAAAAGCCGCAAACAAGCGATCGCGATTGGTCTCTCAGAAGCTCGCAGGAAAGGCAAAAGAGTCCCGAAGAAGCGCGCCTAAATGCTTCACGGGGCATTCACTGCCGCTCGTGTTTAATACGAGCGGTCGAACCATGGCCCTTATCCGCTCTAAATCTCACCTCGACCTCTATGTCAGCTAAAAAGTTCTTGAGCGCAGCAGCGCTCGCGTTCCTGCTTACCGCCGGAACAGCTAACGCCCAAACGTCGACTTCGAGCACGACAACGGTTGGAACGCCCAACACAGGAGCTGGCGGCAACGCCGCGGCGAACCTGATCATTCTCGGCTCTACTGCTGCAATCGCACTCGCGGGTCTTACGTACCTCTCTCGCAGGAATCTTCCAGAGTAAATGAATCCGGTACAATAGCAGCGGGCACTCACGTGCCCGCTGCGGCATATATGGCAAAACGCAAGATCGTGCTCATAGTAACGCTCACGGCGTTCTTTATTTTTGGTGCCACTCTTACGAGCGCGCTTTGGTACGCACCCGAAAGCGAAGTGCCAGCGCCGCAGATCGATGGCATTGCCCCGATCGACGAGGCATCGGATGCGGCTAAGCCAGAGAGACTCCTCATACCCAAACTCGACATCGATGCCGACATTCAATATGTCGGGGTCGCAGCATCGGGCAATATGGCCGTACCGAATAATTTCACCGACGTGGGGTGGTACCGATACGGTCCTCTGCCTGGGCAAAAGGGCAGTGCGGTTATCGACGGACATGTCGACAACGCGCTCGGCCTTGATGGCGTGTTCAAGCACCTCGATCGACTTCAGAAAGGTGATGATATTTATGTGCAGACCAAAGGAGGGCTGAAGCTTCACTTTAAGGTCGAGAGAGTTGAGACATATGGATACAAGGACGTCCCAGGCGAGCTATTGTTCGGCCGCACCGATAAGCGTCGGCTCAATCTCATTACATGCGGGGGTTCCTGGGTGAAATCTGAGAAAACGTACGACGAGCGCGTCGTCGTCTATACCGTACTTGCGTCCTGATGCTATGATGGGCTGATGCTCAGAGCGCCATTTTTTGATCCGAACAAGACGTATTACGAGAACTGGGAGCAGGGACCTTTTGGCGATTTCGCGGATGGCGTCGCGCTACCGACTGCCGAACCAAGATTCGATTTTCTCGGCCAGAAGCTTTCCTACCCGCTTGGCATTCCCGCAGGGCCGCTCCTCAACGGTGCATATGTTCGGGCGGCGCTCGACAAAGGTTTTGACGTGCCAGTGCACAAGACAGTCCGGTCTCGTATCCGTGAGTCCAACCTCTGGCCGAACGTTCTCGGTGCGGATATTCCAGGCGATCTTACGCTCGAAATGGCGCAGCAGCCGCTTGTCGTTCGCAATGAGTACAAGGAACCTCTATCGATCACAAATTCGTTCGGGAATCCATCGTACGAGCCTGCCGTCTGGCAGAATGATCTGCGCGAGAGCATATCTCATGCGAAGCCTGGCCAGCTCGTCATGTGCAGCTACGAGGGCACCAAGTGGGAAGAGGGCTTCACAACCGAAGACTACATCGCCGATTGGGCCAATGGCATGCAGCTGCTCAAAGATGCTGGCGTGAAGGTCGTGGAGGCGAACTTCTCATGCCCCAATGAAGGCGCTGCGCAGCTCTTATGTTTCGATGTGCCCAAGGTCCGGAAAGTCACGGAGGCGATCAAGAACAAGATCGGCGACACGCCGCTTGTGATTAAGATCGCATATTTCGGCGAGGCAGAACTGCGCGAACTCGTGACAGAGGTCGGTACCGTAGTGGATGGTTTCTCGGCGATCAATACGATACCCGCACCGGTCGTGAATCCCGATGGCTCTCAAGCACTACCGGGCGCGCATCGCGTAAAAAGCGGCATATGCGGACACGCGATAAAGTGGGCAGGCCTCGATATGACGCGCCGACTGAAGTCGCTACGAGACGAGCTCGGCATGAAATACGGCATCATTGGGTGCGGCGGCGTTACGGTACCCAGCGATTTCAAGGAATACAGGGACGCTGGCGCCGATGTCGTTATGACGGCGACGGGCGCCATGTGGAATGGGTACTTGGGCAAAGAGATCAAAGAGGCCTATCCGAATGCGTAGCGCTATCACAGCCGCTGCTGAAGCAGCGATTGTACATCGTGTTTTTCCAGGCTGCTCGATAGGATGCATCAAGGTCGGCGAGGAGCCTATCTACATATCTGCTGGCGCACACACCTACGATGTAGGATCGCCCGCTGTACACGAAAGGACGCAATATGATGTCGCATCGATCACAAAATCGATACCTACGGCATCGCTCGCGCTCGCGCTCGCTCATGAGGGAAAGCTTTCACTCGAGAGTCTCGTGCGCGACTACATACCAGAGCTTCACAATGACTACGATGCGACCATCCGCGACCTCCTGACGTACCGCGTCTCTGGAGCGCGGTTGTCGGATTTGAAATTACTGGACTCTGATTCCATGCTCGCTCACGTGTTCTCGACTGGGTTCAAGGAGGCACCGGGCGATCGCGCATACGCGAACCTTCCCGCACTGCTGCTCGGTATTGTCATTGAGCGCGCCACCGGAACGAATCTCGACGTCCTCGCTCGACGGTACTTTTTCGAAGCACTGCACATGAACGATACTGCTTTGTATGCCGGTGCAGCTTTTGCACATGCCGTACCGACGGAGATCGACGAGTGGCGAGGACCCGTCGTTGGGGTCGCGCACGACGAAAGCGCATACGTGCTCGGCAGATCTGGTCGGGTGTCCGGTCATGCCGGGCTCTTCTCATGCACAGCGGATCTGCTCGTGTTTCTGGCGAAGCTCCTCGAAAGCAAGGAGGACATATGGCGAGCCATAGCTACGGGTGCAGAGGAGGGGCTGGGATGGCAGGTGAGCGATGCGGCGTTCATGGGCCAATTTGCGGAAGAAAAGGCGTTCGGAAAAACTGGCTTCACCGGCACGAGCGTGCTGGCCACGAGAGGGAACGGCGTAGCGCTCGTAATCCTCTCAAATCGGACGTATCCAAGACGCCCGCAGGACCACGGCGCAATCAACGCATTTCGCGCTCAGGTGTCGTCGATCGTATACGAAGCGCTTCATTAAGAATTCCGCCGCCGGCGTGATACACTCGCGGCTATGTGCGGCATCTTTGCGTATACGGGCACTAAAGATGCAGGACCGCTTCTCCTCGATGGTCTCACAAGTCTCGAATATCGGGGCTATGACTCCGCAGGTATCTTTCTGCCCGAGTCGGGCGCATTTAAAGCAGTGGGAGCCGTGGCGAACCTGCGCGAGAAGATAAAGGGCCCCCTGAAGGGCGAGAGCGGCATCGCGCACTTGCGGTGGGCTACTCACGGAGAGCCGACGGAGACGAACGCGCACCCGCATTCAGGGAACGGCAAGGATGTGTGGGTAGTCCACAACGGTATCATCGAGAATTACAAAGAGTTGAAGGCGCGGCTCGAAAAAAAAGGGCATACCTTCAAGTCCGCGACCGATACCGAAGTCATAGCCCATCTCCTAGAGGAGCACGTAAAAACCGAAAAAGATTTTGAGAAAGCGGCTCTCAAGACGCTCAATGAACTGCGCGGCACGTATGGCATAGCCATGCAATATAAGGGGGAGCCGGGGAAGGTGATCGGGGCGCGCATGGGAGCGCCTGTCGTACTTGGCGTAGGCGAGGGAGAGAATTTCATCGCGTCGGACGCATCCCCCATATTGAAGCATACGAAGAGCATCGTTTTTCTCAACGATGGCGAGGTCGCTGTCATTACACCCGATCAGCACAAGATACTTTCGCTCGCGGCCGAAAAAGTTCATCGCGAACCGGAAGAAGTCGATTGGAGCGCGGAAGATGCGCAAAAGGGCGGTCATGAGCACTTCATGCTCAAGGAAATGATGGAGGGCCCCGACGTACTGCGCGATACGCTCCGTGGCCGCTTGCTTGCGAGAGAGGGCGCGGCGAAGCTTGGGGGACTCGAGAGCGTGAAGGATAGACTCGCCGAGATAGAGAGGATTATCATCGTCGCGTGCGGTACGGCGTATCATGCGGGCCTCGTGGGCGAGCACATGCTAGAGGGTTTCGCGAAAATACCCGTGGAGGTCGAACTTGCGAGTGAATTCCGCTATCGAACACCGGTCATCAATGGCAAGACCGCAGTTCTCGCCGTGTCGCAGTCGGGAGAAACAGCCGATACGCTTGAGGCTATTCGCGAAGCAAAGCGGCAGGGTGCAATGACGCTCGGCATCGTGAACACCGTCGGCTCGACTATTGCGCGCGAGACCGATGCGGGCGTGTACAACCATGCTGGCCCGGAGATCGGTGTCGCCTCGACAAAGGCCTTTATATCTCAGCTTGAGGTACTTGCGCTCCTTACGATATTCCTCGGCCGCCAAAGAAGCATGAGTGCAGAAGAGGGCAAGAAGATCGCAGAAGAACTCCAGCGCGTGCCCGAGAAGATCGAGCACATCCTTGAGAAGCGAGGCGAGATCGAAGCGCTCGCCCAGAAATACCTTGATGCTCGCGACTTTCTCTTCGTCGGCAGGACGATCAATACGCCGGTCGCGATGGAGGGTGCGCTCAAGCTCAAGGAGCTCTCGTACATACATGCGGAAGGCACGAGCGCAGGGGAGATGAAGCACGGGCCAATTGCGATGATAGACGAGAACTTCCCCACATTCGCGATTGCAACGAAGAGCGCCGTGTACGAGAAAGTGCTTTCGAACATGCAAGAGATCAAGGCCCGCAAAGGCCCTATCCTCGCCGTCGCAACTGAAGGCGACGAAGGTATACGCGATCTCGCCGACGATGTGATCTACGTGCCCGAGACGATCGAAATGCTCTCGCCGATCGTAAACACGCCGCCGCTCCACCTTTTTGCGTACTATTTCGCCAAAGCGCTCGGCTACAACCCGGATCGCCCTCGTAATCTCGCAAAATCGGTGACCGTGGAATAGAGCTTAAGCGACGAATTCATACACTGGCTTGTCGGTATCATCGAAGATATCCTTAAGTTCAGTTTCGGATACCCACTGCTCGCGCTCAAGAGAGGTCATTCCGGCAGTACAGGTCAGAATATAGCTACGTGGAACACTCAGGGAGCATTCAATGTCGGGGGCAATGAATGCGTATGCGGTGCCATCGATCCTGCCGCTGAGCTGTTGCGTGATATCTGTCTTCGTGTACCCCTCTTCTCGCGAATTAAAGAGCTCGAACTCCTGTTCTGTCATGGGTATAAGAATACCCATGACGCGCGAATCGGGTCTAGGGACAATATTCAAATACGCGTATCCACCAAATGGCACGTTCATCTTGCGTTTATATCCAGTGAGAACCGCGTGTTCTGTCGGTCTCTGGCCGGACAGTGTTTTCGCGAGGCTCTTTGGGTTCATCAGAGAACCATATGCGAACAGATATGTTTTCATACTGATATTGTATTCCTTCTTCGAAAGCTCTAAAGCAGCTCTCGAGAAAAGAGGGGAGCCGGAGCTCCCCAGTATCTATCCTTCCAAAACATCGAGCACATGATCGAGTTGTTCTTGTAGTTGTTCGTCGCGGCGTCGGGCTATGGGGCGCACTTCCACGCACAACCGATCGCCATACCGACGCAGTCGGAAGTACCACCACACGGAACGGATGTGCAACGTGATGGCCTCATTGTTCTCGAGCGTCGCGTCAGCGAACGGCACAAGCTTGCCCTCGCAAACGACGTCGTGTTTGGAAAGCTCGGTGCAATATTGGTAGAGCGTTTCCACGCCTGCGCCATAACCGCCGTAGCGATCCGTTCTATAGTTCGCTTTCGAGGTAGCGATGTATCGCTTCCAGATCTCGTCTTGAGGGTACGTAGCAAGAAACTCATTGCTTCGCATATCAAGATTGTTGAGCTTCTGGATCGCGCTTTCACCATCGAGATCTATGGTGAATTGCACTGCGGAGATACACGCGAGCGGACTTAATGCTTGCTCGCCGTCCAGTTTGAGCCATGTCGCGTCTCTCTCGTCAGGTAACGCGAGATACGAGCCTTTACCGTGGTACAGAGGAGCGAAGAGCGGGTAGGCGAACTCACTCTCAGCGCTGCGATAGAGCTCCTCTAAGAGGCTGCGCGCATGGGGTATCAGCGCACCTTTCTCTTGCGGGCAAACCGCAAGTTCTAGATTCGGGTACCCTAACTCGTAGAACACTTTGCTTCCGCCCTTCGAGACACTTGTGATGAGTTGGTCGCGCTTTTGCGAAACGTGCCAGCCGTACTGATTCACGAGCCGCTCGAATATGCTTTGTGAGCATTCAATCGTGATTGCCTCGCCGCTATCTGAGGCAAAGAATGTCTCGATCTCAGTCCCGATCCGTCCGCCGCGCGAACGCGCCGCGGCGAAATAGTTCTCTAGCTGATTGACATGGGCCATCGCGCCCTCCTTTGTGCTGATGTTTGTCAGGATGTGAAAGATCTGGGTTATGAAAAACCCCCTCTTTGCAGAGGGGGCTGTTCTGATGATGAGTGGGTTAACGCATCAAAACAATCCTCTCTGCATGAGGGTTTGTATGATGCGGGGTGGGTGTTGACCACTTTGTTTGCATATTTCGAGTATACGACTACCTCGCGGCGTGTCAATTAGACTTTGACGACCTCCTCCCACGGTCGTCCGGCGACGCCGAAGTGGCCGTATGCGGCGGTCTCTTGGAATATCGGCTTAGTGAGTCCAAGGCGCTCGATGATCGCCCTGGGACGGAAGTCGAAGTTCTTCGCCACGACGTCGCTGAGATTCTTGCCTTCATCATTGAAGGCTTCCACCATAACTGGTTCTGCGCGGCCGATCGCGTACGCGACCGTTACGAGGACTTTTTTGCCATAGCCGCTCCCCACGAGGCTCTTTGCAGCGAATCGGCACATGTACGCTGCGGAGCGATCGACTTTTGTCGCGTCTTTTCCAGAGAATGCACCGCCGCCGTGCGGCGCGATGCCCCCGTAGGTGTCGACCTGGATCTTGCGGCCAGTGAGCCCCGCATCAGCGGCGAAGCCGCCGATCGTGAATTTGCCCGTCGGGTTCACGAGTATCTCGATGTTCGATACGTCGCCGAGAATAGGCGTGAAGACGTGTTCTACGAGGCCCGCACGTATATCTTCTTGCGACACAGCCTCGTCGTGCTGCGTCGATATGAGTGCGGTCAGGACGGAGCCGTTCGATATGGTCACTTGCGTCTTTCCGTCGGGCTTCGCCCAGGGGAGTGTCCCGTCTCGGCGGAGTTTCTCGAGCCTTCGCGCGAGCGCGTGCGCGAGCACGACGCCCCGCGGCAGCATTTCCTCGGTCTCGTCGGTCGCGTAGCCATACATGATGCCCTGATCGCCAGCGCCGCCTGTGTCGACGCCCTGGGCGATATCAGGAGATTGTCGTGCGATCGTGTTGTAGACAGTGAGCTCGTCCGTGTATCCGATGTCCTTGTACACTTGCCTCGCGAGCGCTTCGGCGTCGAATTCCGCAGACGTCTTGATCTCGCCGCCGAGCATGAGCGTGCCGTGGCTGCCGAAGCACTCTGCGGCGACGCGCGCAGCAGGGTCTTGTTTCAGGCACGCGTCGAGAATTGCATCCGAGATCTGGTCGCATACCTTATCAGGATGACCGGACGTAACGCTTTCGGTCGTGTAACGTTCGAGTAAGTGGAACATGATGGTGTCTTTAAACGAGTAATCTCCCCATAAGGGAGATTCCTGAGATGCGGCATCTTCCCGTAAGGGCTGGATGGGGCACCACGTCTTGTAAGGACAGGTTGCCGGCGGGTCGCTGAGCCAGATCTCTCACCGCGCTCTTGATGATATGGGGGGAGTGCGGACATCGTATCAGCGCCCCTGTTTCGCGCAAGAGGATATCTTCCGCGCGGATTGAGACTGGTGTACGCTTACCGAACTCATGAAAAAAGTAGTCACTATAGGCGGAGGGTCCGGGAGTTATGCGATGCTACAGGGCCTCAAAGAATTCCCGCTCGACATTACGGCGGTCGTTACGATGTTCGATTCCGGCGGCTCGTCCGGTCTCCTGCGCGACGAAATGGGTATTCTCCCGCCTGGCGACGTGCGACGATGTCTTGTCGCGCTTTCCGACGAGACTCAGCAGAAGGTGCTTCGCGATCTGTTTAATTATCGCTTCGAGGAGAATGGATCGATGAAGGGGCACAGTTTCGGCAACCTGCTTCTCGCGGCTCTCGCATCAATCTATGGGAGCGATATTGAAGCTATCCGCAAAGCGTCAGAGCTCCTTGATCTCAAGGGGAGGGTACTGCCCGTCTCGCTCGATCAGTCGCATTTGCATGCCGTGCTCGAAGATGGCACGGAGATCATCGGCGAGACCAATATCGACATCCCTCAGCATGATGGGAAGCTCAAGATACAGAAAGTATTCCTCGATCCTCCAGCGCATATATTTGAAGAGACTGACAGCGCGCTGCGCGAAGCAGACCTTATCGTCATTGGGCCGGGAGATCTCTACACGTCGATCATTCCGAACCTGCTCGTAGATGGTATGGCGGAGGCGCTCGCTGCGCGCAAGGGCAAGATCGTCGTCGTATGCAGCCTTATGACGAAGTGGGGTGAGACAGCGGGGTTTGTCGCATCGGACTTCGTCAAAGAGCTCCTTAAGTACAGCAAACTTGAGAAGTTCGACTATGCGATCTGCAACACGGAACCTATGGACGAAAAGCTGGTAAAAGCGTACGAGGCCGAGCGCAAACAACCGCTGACCTGCGACGATGCGCTCGGTAGCCTTGTCGAGAACGTCATCACCGGATCATATTTCTCAGAGGCGGATATTGCCCGCCATGACCCGGAGAAGACAGCGCGGGTCATCTCTGAACTCTAGGTAAGCGAAAGCGAGGCGTGCCGTCTTATACGTATAGGCTACACTATTCATATGAAAACAAATGCTTTGTGGGGACTTATCATTCTTATCCTTATTATCGCGGGCGTAGGCGCTTGGGTGCTTATCGGCCAGCCTTCGTACGAACCAGGTACTGCGACCACAACACCGCAGGAGAACACAGAGGGGGATACCAACGGTGGCAATTCGGGTACCGCGACGACGACTGAGGGTACGGGACCCATGACGGTCGACCAGCTGAAGGCGCGGGTCGTCGTCGATGCGCCGAAAAGCGGCGCGACGGTGCCCAAGAAATTCACCGTGACAGGTAAGGCACCGGGCCCATGGTACTTCGAAGCGTCATTCCCGGTCGAAGTGAGGAGCGCGACTGGTACAGTGCTCGCGACCGTCCCGGCGAGCGCGCTTACAGACTGGATGACTACGGACGACGTTGCATTCAAGGCGGAGATCACAATAACCGGCTACACAGGAGCCGCGACGCTCGTGTTGAAGCGAGATAATCCATCTGGTCTGCCGCAGAACGATGCTTCGGTCTCAATGCCGATCACGATCCAATAAGAAAGCCGTGCGGTGACACTTGCTTGAGGTGACGCATGCAAAATGCGAACATGTGTCGATGCTGAAGCAAGACGAAAGAAAACGCAGGGCGAAAAAGATCGTCGCGTACCTTAAGCGCGCATACCCAGAACCGAAGACGGAGCTGTACTATAAGACGCCGTTCCAGCTTGTCGTTGCGGTCATGCTCTCCGCGCAGTGCACCGATAAGGCGGTCAACAAAGTGACTCAAGGTGGGTTGTTCGCTACGTACAAGACGCCGAAAGATTTCGCCAATGCCGACCCCAAAGTATTTCAGAAAGAGATCGGGTCCATACCCTTCTTCCGCAATAAGACAAAGGCTGTCATCGCGGCAGCTACGCTGGTCGAGAAGGAATTTCACGGCAAGGTGCCGCGAACCGTCGCGGAACTCACACGCTTGCCAGGCGTCGCATACAAGACGGCCAACGTCGTGCTTGGTGAACTGTATGACATCTGGGAAGGGATCCCGACCGATACGCACGTGAAGCGATTTGCGCATCGCTTCGATCTTGTTGACCGCACGGACCTCACGAAGATCTCCAAAGAACTCGAGGCACTCGTTCCGAAGAAGGATTGGCGGTACGTGAACAATGGTCTTGTCCTCTACGGCAGGTACGTATGTCCTGCGCGCAAGCACGACTGTGCTGCGCACCCGCTCACGCTCATTTGGAAAGACGCGAATGACCGTTGGCCGAAAGTCTAACGATTGAGCGAGGCGTCCTCGATCATCCACTCGACGAGCTCAGTAAATGTAAAGCCCGCATGCACCGCCATGTCGGGTACGAGAGATGTCGGTGTCATGCCGGGCTGTGTGTTCGTCTCGAGGCAGATGAGCTCTCCTGTCGCTTCATCGTATCTGAAATCGCTGCGGCTCACGCCTCTGCAGCCGAGCGCCTGGTGCGCGGCCACCGCAAGCTGTTGCACCCGCTCATATATATCTTCCGGTATAGGTGCGGGGAGAAGATGTTTCGAGCCACCCGGTGCATATTTCGCCGTGTAGTCATAGAAAGGGAGGTCGGAAGTGATCTCAATGACACCGAGTGCTTTGTCGTGCATGACGCCGCATGTGAGCTCTTTGCCTGCTACATACTTTTCGACAAGCACTTCATCGCCGAACGTCCAATCGTCGGTTGCGAGTTCTGCGAGCGGACCATCAGATTCTTTGCGAACGATGAAGACGCCCACGCTTGAGCCGCTCGCGACGGGCTTTAGCACATAGGGCGGGCGCATCGGATGCTCAGCTGCTGCCTGTTTGCGATGTATGAGCATACCTTCTGCGTTGGGAATGCCTGCACTTTTGAAGATGATTCGCGCCCTGTGCTTATTCATGGCGAGCGCTGACGCGAGGACGCCAGAGTGCGAATAGGGGATTCCGAGTATCTCGAGGAGTCCCTGGATTGTGCCATCCTCGCCGTATGGTCCGTGGAGCATGTTGAGTGCGACATCCGGTCTCATGCGATCGAGCACAGAAGCGATGTCTTCTCCGACATCGATAGGCAACACTTCATATGCTGAGTTCTGCAAAGCGTCCACGCAGGATGCTCCCGAGCGCAGACTTACCTCGCGCTCTGCGGACCTGCCTCCCATGAGGATTGCTACTCGCTTCATATCTGTACCATACCACCAAATCAAAAGGGCGGCCGTAGCCGCCCTTTCTTTACGCAACAGGTGAGGTGAATCAGTGGACCGGTTCAGTCCGCTCGACTTCCGCGCACGTGGGAAGTTTGTTGTCGGTACAGCACTTCCAGCAGTTCGCACAGACAAGCCGCTTGTCGGGAAGCTTGTACAGCGAGCCGAAAGGCTGGCAGTCCGGGTTGATGCCGCTCTCGCATTTCTGCATGCGGCACCTATGCCGCGCGCAAGATGATGCCGGCGGCAGAACGCTGGTCAACGATGATGGCGACGGTGTCACGTACAGTCTTCTGATTCGACTGCGCGTGGTGACTGATCGCGTAGAACACGAGCAGCTCCTGCAGGGCCGTATCCACGGGGCCGTGCTTCGGCATGTCGTCATGGCTCGCCTTCCGGTTCACCCAGACGCCGATCGCGTCCTTCTCCTGGCGCGGGAGCGCGTTCAGCACGGTGCGGCTCAAGGTGCCCCGTTCGTCCGGCGAGATGTCGCCGAAGTGGCTCTCAAGCTCTTGCGGATTGCATGTCCCCCCGTGCGGGAATTCCAGACGGGTACGATGCTTGGATTTGAGGTTTTGGATTCGCGCACACATCCTAAGCAGCCTCCGATTGCATTTCATCCCTGGCGCCCCCCTCGGGCCCAGTTCTGAAGCCACTATAGGCACATAGGCGCGGGCTCGCAAGTCCGGCCCTGTGGGGTAGGATGAGGGCATGGCAGAGAGGCGCGTGGCAGTTTTCGATGTCGATGGGACCATATTCCGCTCGTCGCTTTTG
>CBIMKN010000011.1:0-15176 GCA_966244515.1 uncultured bacterium | reverse complement strand
ATTTGAGGCCCTCCCCCTTCACGGCTGATACTGCTGCGTCGAAGTCGCTCTCTTTCGCGATCACAAGCTCGACACGCTCATCTCCAACCTGCTTCTTTAGTTCATCTGCTGTTCCGTGAGCTATGACTCGTCCGCCGTCGATGACCGCGACTTTATCTGCGAGCCTGTCCGCCTCTTCGAGATACTGCGTCGTGAGGAGTATGGTGGTGCCGCCGGACATAAGCTGCTCGATGACATCCCACATTGCTATGCGGCTGCGAGGATCGAGACCTGTCGTAGGTTCATCGAGGAATATGATCGGCGGCGTCGCCACGAGCGAGAGCGCAAGATCGAGTCTGCGTCTCATGCCGCCCGAATAGGTCTTTGCGTCGCGCTCCGCTGCATCAACAAGGTTGAATTGTTCGAGCAGCTCGTGTGCACGTTCCTTGCTCTTGCTCGCACCGAGGTGGTAGAGCTGCCCCATCATTTCCAAATTCTGTCTGCCGGTGAGGTATTCATCGACTGCCGCGTACTGCCCCGTGAGACCGATCACACTGCGCACTTTATCGGCTTCGTGCACCACACTGCGGCCTTCTATAGTGGCATCGCCTTCGTCAGGTTTGAGAAGTGTGCTGAGTATCTTTACGGTAGTGGTTTTCCCCGCACCATTGGGTCCGAGAAGCGCGAGCATCGTGCCTCGCTCTATAACGAGGTCGATGCCTTTTAGCACCTCCACATTCTTAAAGCGTTTTTTGAGGCTTTTGACCTCTATAGCTGCGTTTTGCATACGCGTCGCATCATACGCATTTTCTCGGAAATTACACGTGAACGACTGTGCACTATCCTCCTCGATCAGATCTCGCGCTGTCGGTATTGAAGCGCTTCGAGCATATGGATCGGCTCGATGGTGTCGCTCTTTGAGAGATCTGCAATAGTGCGCGCGAGCTTGATCGTGCGATGGTAGCCCCGAGCCGAAAGTTTCATTTGCCTCGCGGCGTGCATGAGCGTGTCTTCCGCCTTTCCCGAAAGACCCGCAAGATTCTCAATCTCTTTTGGTCCCATGTCCGCGTTTGTCGACACCCCCGGCGTATTGCTGAACCGCTCTTTCTGTACCCTGCGCGCTGATGCGACTCGGTCGCGCACGATACGCGTCTGATCATCGAGCTGCTTCTTCTTGATCGCAAGGCTCTCTGGCGGCATTTCGCCCACATGCACCCACATGTCTACGCGGTCCGCTACGGGCCCCGATATCTTTCTGCGGTACTTCTCGATAATGTGCGGCATGCAACGGCAATCTTTCGTGCCGTATTTCCCGCAGGGGCATGGATTGAGCGCTGCGACGAGCATAAAATTCGCAGGGAATGTGGCACTGCCTCTCGCGCGCGAAACAGAGACCTGTGCATCTTCAAGCGGCTCTCTCAGCGCGTTCACGACGTCGCGGTGAAACTCCGGAAATTCATCGAGGAAGAGGAGTCCTCGATGGGCAAGCGTCACTTCCCCAGGCCGCGGCACTGCTCCCCCTCCAATGAGCGATGCGTATGATGACGTGTGGTGCGGAGCGCGAAACGGCGGCCTCCTGATCGGTGTCGTCGTGAGACCTGCGAAGGAATGAATCGCGGTAACTTCAATGATCTCTTCAGTCGTGAGCGGAGGAAGGAGGGCGCTCGCCGCTCGCGCAAGCATGGTCTTTCCAGTGCCGGGCGGTCCAAAGAGCGCAATGTTGTGCCCGCCTGCGGCAGCGATCTCAAGTCCGCGTTTCGCACCTTCTTGGCCGCGAATATCCTGCAGTGAAACCTCGCCTTCATAGGCTGACATTTCCGAGGGGGTGAGTGCGTACGACTCTATCGAGAAGTCATTCTCATCATTCAAATGCGCGAGAATATCAGCCAAGGATCGTACTGGGTAGATCGTAATGCCGCTCACAAGCGCGGCCTCTTCGGCATTCTCTGCGGGAATGAAAAGTTCGCTGAGTGCGTGCTCTCTCGCGAGGAGCGCAACCGAGAGCGCGCCGCGGATCGGGCGCAGCGTACCATCAAGCGCGAGTTCGCCAGCAAAGATCTTGCCAGCGGGATCGAATCGCACCTCTTCCGCAGCAATGAGGTATGAGAGCGCGAGCGGCAGATCGAATGCCGACCCTTCTTTTTTGAGATCTGCTGGCGCGAGTGAAATGACGATCTTTTTGTTGGTGCTCTTTGGCGATATGAGGCCGCTGTTCTTAATGGCGGATGAAACGCGATCTCGCGCCTCTTCGACAGCTTTGTCTGGCAGACCTACGATAGAGAATGCGTGAAGCCCTCGTCCGATATCCGCTTCGACGGACACAAGTTGTGCCGAAGGAAGTGAAGGCTGCGCACCAAAGACGCGCGCGAAGTTCATTCGCAATATTGTAACAAGCGGCGCGCCTTCGAGGCGCGCCGCTAGCGAAACATGTGTGAATTCTTTAGATCTCGTCTGCGTGTTCGAGCAATGTTCGCGCCGACGGGTTTGCCTTCAGGCGATCGAGCGGGATCGGTTCGTTGCTCACTTCGCAAATGCCGTACACTCCCTCATCCATTTTCTCGAGCGCATCGATCACGTCGCGATGGCGCGTCTCAAGTTCTTCAACGAGCGGCACGTTGGTAGCGAGTTCTTCTATCTGGTCCGCAACATCGTTGGGGTCGGCCTCTTCACCTTCGAAGCCGGTGCTCGCTCCTACCCAGTCGCCGGTATCATCGAGTACGCGCCCGTGGCTGGCAAGCTCTTCCTCCAAGTTCTCTTTTTCAACCTCAAGTTGAGCGCGGAGTTCTTCTAAATCAGCCTGTGCGATCTTCTGTACGTGTGCCATGAAATAAAAAGTTTACGTGTTAAAGATGTATATCTAATGAGCGAATGTGCGCATGATACACGAGAGCGAGGTGCACAGCTAGAGTTTTCTCTGGGCCTGCAGTCGTGAGAGCAGTTCTGTGAACGTGTATGGGCTCTCAGCTATCACGAGCATATTTCGCGATGGGAAAGAGTAATACAGTGCGACCGCGCCGCTGTCATCTTGAAGTGCTCGCGCATCGTAGTTGCGCATTACGACATCACTGAAGGTGCGGTTGGCCGGTATCCCATCTTCCCCGAGCCTGAGATCCGGCACTCGCACGAATATCGGTGCAAGATCCGCATTGAGCGTGCTTTCCCACTGCAGCATGCCGGCGAACGCACGGTCGTACGACGTCACGGGGATCACGATGAGCGGTGCATTCTTATCGACAGTATGCAGCCCGAAGAAGAAATCCTGCGAAAGCGCGCGCATGAGTTCCTCCGGCGGGCGGGCACCTATCGCCGAGAGGAATTCGGAGAGCGTCGCCGCTCGCGTGCTCTCACCTGCGTCGGTGGTGGTCGTGACGATCGGGACGATGCGCGTGATCGAGCCGAGAGATGCATTGGAGGCATTGCGCGCCTCTGCGAGAAGGCCCTTCAGCTGCGCGGGAGATTGACCTCCGAGCGCGAGCGACACGGTCTGTTCAGCGAACACGAGCGAACTATCTTGTTGCTGCGGGAGCGGGGCGGTCTTTCCTTGCACGGCGATGTATACGCCGCCGAGTGCCGCTGCGCCGAGGAAGAGCAAAAGACCTGCTGCGAATATGTAATTCTTCGTACGATTCGATCGGCGCGGCGGTGCGAATTCTACAGGCCTCACTTTATCTTGCTCGAGTGCAGCCGCTTTCACGACAGATATCTTTTGATCCTGGACCACGTTCTGCAGATCTTGCTTGAGCGTGTGCACGCTCTGTACGACATCTTTCGCGGGCTGCTCTGGCGCGGATGCGCTCGGCGCCGTAGGTACGGGTGTTGGTGCTGAGCCTCCTGTTTCTCCAGAGAGGAGTGCATCTATGTCTTTTGTAGGCGCTGGAGCGACTGTTCGCTCGCCTGCTATCTCCGTTTCTCGTCGTTCGGGCAGCTTTACATCTTTAAGTATTTTCGCGATGTCATTCTGTATATCGCCGCCGGCTGCTGGCTGCGCTTGTACAGGGGTAGGATTTTGCGGCAATTGAGAAGGCGCGCTCCCCTGCGATCGTTGGAGCGCGCCTTCAGGCTGACCCGGAGTTCCGGGCAGTGTATTTCCGTTAGATGCGTCTGCGTGGCCTGTCGTCTCGTCTACCATTGTTCTCTCCGCCCTGCGCCGGAGTGAGGCCCTTGCGAGCAGCCCACTCAGGGTCAGCGGCTTTGATAGAAAGATTATACCTTCCTTTCTCATCTATTTCCTTGAGAACGACGGGCACGATGTCGCCTATCTTCACCGCATCAGCGATAGAAGCAATGCGGAAGGGTGCGACCTCTGAGACGTGTACCAGGCCGTCGGTGTTCGGACCGATCTTTACGAATGCGCCGAAGTCCATCATGCGCACAACCTCACCCTCGAATCGATCGCCGACCATGTATTCGCGCGTGAGGTCATTGATCTCTTTGAGAGCGGCTTCAGCAGCGCCATTTCTGCCAGTGACGAACACCGTACCGTCGTCTTCTATGGTGATATCGTCGGCCTTTGTGCGCTCGCGGATGCCGTTGATTGTCTTTCCGCCGGGACCGATCACAAGACCGATCTGGTCGACCTTCACGCGCGTCGTGAGCATCTTCGGAGCGCGCGGATTGATGTCGCTACGCGGCGCGGGAATGGCGTTTTGAATAACGTCGAGGATCTGCAGCCTCGCCTTCTTTGCCTGGGTAAAGGCTTCAGCGAGCACGTTGAGCGGCACCCCTTCCACCTTTACATCCATCTGTACTGCGGTGACGCCCTCCGATGTGCCGGCCACTTTGAAGTCCATGTCGCCATGGTGATCTTCCGGACCCTGAATGTCGGTGAGTACTTTGTAGACGCCTGCTTTAGCATCGGACATCATGCCCATCGCGATACCCGCGACGGGGCGTGTTATCGGCACGCCTGCATCCATCAGAGCGAGTGTGCCTGCGCAGACTGTACCCATCGATGTCGAGCCGTTGCTCGCGAGGCACTCGGACACGATGCGGACGGTGTACGGGAATACTTCCTTGCTGGGCTGTACAGCGCGTAGAGCTTTCTCTGCAAGAGCTCCATGTCCGGTCATGCGGCGATTGAGCCCGCCTACGCGGCCTGTCTCGCCGACGCTGAATGGCGGGAAGTTGTAGTGGAGCATGAACGTCTTCTTCGTGTCTTGGTATTCGATCGTGTCGAGAAGCTGCGCATCGCCAGGGCCGCCGAGCGTGAGTGCTGCGAGGACGTGCGTCTCACCGCGATAGAAGAGTCCGCTTCCGTGGATGATCGGAGAGAGGCCGCCTGCTTGTGCGAAGAGCGGACGGATCTCATCGAATGCGCGTCCGTCGACACGCTTCCCTTCCTTGATCGCGAGATCGTGCACGAAGGCATCGACTGCGTGTTCGAAGTAGGCATCGAATCGCGCAGGCGGTACATGTTCGAACTTCTCTTTTGCCGATTTCATCCAGTCAGACTTGAGATCGTTGATGTCGTACTTCGTGAGCGAACCCTTCGAGGCGACAAGCCTCGGTGCGATGATCTCGTCGAAGTGCTTGATGACATCTTCAGGCGTTTCCGGAGCGATGTACTCCATCTTTTCCTTACCGATCTCCGAGACGATGCTCTTCTGCCATGTTTGGATCTTTTCGATCTCCTCCGACGCTTTGGCGAGGGCTTTCTCAAGCGTGCTCTCGCTCACTTCGTTTGCGCCGACCTCGATCATGTTGATGAGGCCGTCCTTGCCGCATGCGAGGAGGTCCATGCGAGTGCCTTCGGCTTCGCGCTCCTTGTACGTCGGGTTCACGATGAACGTGTCTGATGAGTCGCCGAGCTCAATGCGGACGGCAGAAGCGGGTCCGTTCCATGGGATGTCTGATGCCGCAAGCGCGAGCGACGCGGCGTTGATCGCGAGGACGTCAGTATCGTAGTCCTCTATTGAGAGGACGGTGATGATGACCTGCACTTCGCGCTTCATTCCCTTTGGGAAGAGCGGGCGGATCGTGCGGTCGACCATGCGGCCGCTGAGGATCGCCTCGTCTGATGGCCTTCCCTCTCGACGCATGAAGCGCGAGCCGAGGATTGCGCCTGCTGCATAGAATTTCTCTTCGTACTCCACGGAGAGCGGGAAGTAATCCTTGTCGGACTCGCGACCCATGACGACCGTCGCGAGGACAGCGCTGTTGCCGTAGCGCATCAGGACCGACCCGTTGGTCTGGTTGGCCCAATCATTAAACTCAGCTGTTAATGTCTGTCCTCCGATCTGGAGGGAATACTCCTTCTTCTGCATGATGTGCAGTGACGGACGGATTTCAGCACCCCCTCAATGCGGGGCAGCTGCCTATCCGGCCGCCACGATTTAAATGTGTAACGACTCCACTATGACACAAACGCCACCTCGATGCCATCGTGCGCCTCTTGTGATGAGGTCAGTGTGATACGATGCCGCATTATGCGACTCTTCATCTGGCCGGCGATCGTTACGCTCGTAGCACTCGCAGCAGCGTTCATCTGGGGAGGCGTGCACGCGCTCTTTCTCGTGGCGCTCCTCGCTATACTTGAGACCACGCTTTCTTTCGACAATGCAGTCGTAAATGCCAAGGTCTTGGAGCGCATGTCGCCAGATTGGCAGAGCCGCTTCCTTACATGGGGCATACTTATCGCAGTATTCGGCACCAGATTCCTCTTCCCCATCCTCATTGTGTCAGCAGCCGCTGCGCTCTCGCCTATCGCGGTCACTCTCCTCGCGCTCTATGACCCAGCAGGATACGGCGAGCGTCTGGCCGAGGCTCACGTGGCCATCGCGGCATTCGGTAGCGCGTTCCTTCTTCTGGTGTCGCTCAAGTATTTCTTCAACGACAGGAAAACGGTGCACTGGATTGAAATAGTCGAAAAACAGCTTTCGCGCTGGGGCGGCATCGAAGCGATAGAGATCGCGCTTGTGCTCTCGATCCTTCTTGTCTGCGCGTTCCTTCTTCCGGCCGAAGCGGCGACTCTTCTTATTGCGGGTCTCATCGGCGTCGTCCTCTTCATTGCAATCGAAGGTGTCGCGCAGTCGTTCGAACTCGATGGCGCTGCATCTGCAGCAGCGAGCGGAATTGCACTCTTTACATACCTCAACATTCTGGATTCCGCATTCTCACTCGACGGCGTCGTGGGCGCGTTTGCAGTAACGAACAATCTGCCGATCATCATCGCTGGCCTCGGCATCGGCGCGCTCTTCGTGCGCACATTCACGATCGCCCTCGTAAGAGCGAAGACGCTGGAGTCCCTGCCCTACCTTGAGCACGGTGCACACTACGCGATCTTCGGCCTCGCGCTCGCAATGCTCGTGAATATGTTCGTGCATGTGCCGGAGACGATCACCGGCCTCATCGGCCTTGTGTTCGTCGTGCTCGCGTACTGGTCGAGCCGCAGGGAGATGCGTCGCACTCAGATATGAAAAGGTCCGCCTGAGGCGGACCTTTTCTTTACTCTACTCCAGTGATCTTGGAGATGTCTTTGATCTGATTCTGGACGTCCTGGTCAGATGTGTCTTCTGGTGCCGCCATCGCCCGAGGTCGGCGCGAACCGCCTCGATAGTTGAGAAGGTAACGCTTTGGGTCTTGGTCGAGATCGAGGAAGTGATCAGTCGCTTCCTTCAGTTTGCCCGATGTCGAGCGGCCGAACGAGACGACCTCTACCTGACATCCAGCGTGTGTGCGAAGGTATTCGACGAGTGGGATGAAATCACCGTCGCCCGTGAAGAGGATCACGGTGTCGAGCTTCGGCGCCATCGTGATTGCGTCGACGGCCATACCGACATCCCAGTCGGCCTTTTTAGCGCCACCAAAGAAGACCTGGAGATCCTTTGTGCGAGTCTCGATGCCGATCTTAGCGAGGGCCTCGAAAAAGCCTTTTTCTTCGCCGCTTTCCGTCGTGACGACGTATGCGCGGGCGCGTACAAGTCGCCTCCCCGCAACCGCATCTTTCAGGAGATTCCCGAAATTGACGCGCGCATGATAGAGGTTCTTTGCACTGTGGTAGAGATTTTGCGTGTCGATGAAGACACCGACGCGCTGCTCAGGGTGCTTTATGATTGCCATGAATAAAACGTTCTAGGCAGGTCAGATGGACCTGTCGTGTTATTAAATGCTCCGCGAAGCGCGCGGAAAGAGAGAAGCGCTTACTTCTTCAAGCCAAGCTTCTTAACGAGCGTGCCGTATGCGCGCTTGTTAGTGGTCTCGAGGTACTTCAAATGCTTGCGGCGGTCCGCAACGAGGCCGAGAAGGCCACGGCGAGAGTGCTTATCCTTGCGGTTCTTATCCAAATGGGCCGACAATTCCTCGATTCGGCGCGTCAAAATCGCCACCTGCACCTCCGGTGAGCCCGTGTCGGTGTCGTGACGGCGCGTTTTCGAAATCTCGTTCTGCTTCTTTCGCTTCGTAAGCATGACCGAAGGATAGCACAACAAAGCCATATTTGCAAGGGTCCTCCATATGATGCTTCTTTCATATGAGCGTGGCCGTAGAGCTGCAAAGCAAAAGGCGCCCCGGGGCGGAGGCGCCTTTTATGGCTCAAAATATGGGTTTATTGAGCGGTCGTTGAGGTGGCTGCCGTCACCTTGATGAGCTTCACGTCGAAGATGATGGTCGATCCTGCTGGGATGATGACCTTGCCGGAAGCGTCTTTGACGTCCTGATCGCCGTATGCGAGGGATGCCGGGATGGCCATGAGGCGCTCACCGCCCTCTTTCATGCCGTTGACCCCTATCTGGAAGCCCGGGATCATGCCCTCGTTGCCCAGAACGAAGGTCAAAGGCTCATTGCCGTGCGCTGCGGAGCTGTCGAAGACCGTGCCGTCGGTCAGCTGGCCCACGTAGAGGACTGAGACCTGCGATCCTGGAGTAGCTTCTGTGCCGGTACCAACGATAACTTCCTGCGCCTGGACCTGATCGGTCGTGGTGCTTGTGCCAGAAGTCTGCTGTCCTGTCGTGTTGGGCACGCTCATGGTCGATTTGTAAATGAAATAGCCGCCGATAATAACTGCGAGGAGAATGATCGCCCCGATAATGATGTTTCTAGTCATGGCTACAGAATACCTCCTCCCCTCACACTGACAAGGTGCAAAAAATGCCAAAAGCGTATACTGACCTGATGGAACCTCTCGCGTCTCTCATTCGGCCGCGAACACTCGACGAATTCGTAGGGCAAGAGCACCTCACGGGCGCAGGAAAGCCGCTCAGGGTCGCGATCGACAAGAAAGAATTATTCTCTTTCATACTCTGGGGGCCGCCGGGTAGCGGCAAAACGACGCTCGCGCGCATCTACGCGAGCGCGCTCGATGCAGAATTCCACGAACTCTCTGCAGTTGAGGCCGGCAAGGACGATATCAAGCGCGTGCTGCCCAAGCGCGGTACGCTCGCTATCCATAAACCGGTCATCCTTTTCGTCGATGAGATACATCGATTCAATAAAGCACAGCAGGATTTCTTGCTGCCATTCGTAGAGCGTGGCGATATCACGCTCATCGGCGCGACGACGGAGAATCCATCGTTCGAAGTGATCTCCCCGCTCCTCTCTCGCTGCCGCGTCTTCGTTCTCAGTGAGCACACGGAGGCGGATATGCAAAAAATACTGAAGCGCACTAAGATCAAAATGCCGAAAGACGCGAAGGAGTGGCTCATCCGTATGGCGCAGGGTGACGCGCGATCCGCGATCACTGCGCTCGAGACGGCGGAGCGCCTGTATGGCGACGTGACCATCACATCGCTGCAAGAAGCAGTGCAGTCCACGCACCTGCGGTACGATAAAAAAGGAGAGGAGCACTACAACACCATTTCGGCATTCATAAAATCCATGCGCGCAGGACAGCCCGATGCGGCGCTCTACTACCTGGCGCGCATGGTCGACGCCGGCGAAGATCCGAAATTCATCGCGAGGCGCATGGTCATTTTCGCGAGCGAAGATATCGGTCTCGCCCAACCGACTGCGCTCGTGGTGGCCAACGCGGTATTCGATGCTGTCGACAAAGTCGGGTATCCCGAAGCGACGATCAATCTCGCACATGGCGCTGCGTACCTCGCGCTCTCGAAGAAAGATCGCCGCGCATACGACGGAGTTTTTGCGGCGCTCGACGACGTGAAGAAGTACGGCAATTTGCCGATCCCCATGCGCGTGCGCAATGCGCCCACGAAGCTCATGAAAGAGCTCGGCTATCACAAGGGATACAAGATGTACGACAAGGAATCGTATCTCCCTGATCAGATCAAAAGAAGAAAGTATCTCGACGACGCTGACGATATAAAAGCAAAGGAGGCCTGACGGCCTCCAGTGTTTTGCGAATGCGGCGCTATGCCGCGATCGCAAGTTTCGGCGATTCTAGCGACGTATCCAACGACGGTGGATGGCCGAAGAAGTTCAGGTATGCGGCATCGAGCAGCAACATCCTGTCGAGCGGTTTCGTGGCACGCACCCAGTCGCGCAGTGCGTCAACGAGATCCCAGTTCGGCCTGAACGGGAAGCCCGCATCAGAGATCGCATTCATGATGTCGTGGTATTCACGGCCACCGAGCCTTCTCATCTCCGATGGTATGACGTGCCGCACTGCCTCGGCGAGTCGTTTGAAGTTATCGAAATTCACCGCCTTACCTCCCCCGATCGCAACGGAACGATGTTGTCCCGCAGCCAGTATAGTTCATACCGTATTGCGCACGTATGCGCGAGCACTCCTATTTCTGGGGATTATGTGTGCACCCGCTCTACCTTGGCGGGAGAATGACGTTCTTGAGCGTTGTGAAGAGGTTCTTGAGCTCTTTCGCGCCGTTCTTCACGACGAGTTCGAGTACTCCTGGCGCTTGCGACGGCGCATCTTTCTTTGTAGGCACCGGCAGGACATCGGGGTAGATATTCCCCGGCTTGGCGAGCGGTACGTACGAGTCGCCGCGGTGTACCGGTGAGACTTCGCGGAACGCCGCCTCGGGCTCTTTTTCAAGACGCTCGGTGATCGCCGCTCGTACGCGATCGTCATTCTGTGATCCTGCGCTCATCTGTCCTTGCGTCGTTGCGACTGCGCCTGAGCCCCCGGTCGCGGTCGACGCAGGTGAAGTCTCGGATGAGCCATCGAACGCGGGCGTCGGCTCATTGTCGAAGGTCGGTACCGGCGCACTGCCGCGATCCGTCGTCACGATGCGCGCTTCTGGCGTGCCGCGGCCGAGAAGCTTGCGGAAGAAATCTGCGGGCGCTTCAACGAGTGCTGTAAAGATGTCTGGAATATTGATCTCTGTGAAGAGCTCTACGACCGATGTCGTACGCTGCACGGGTTTCTCTGCGTGGAATTCTCCATTCGTGATCTTGATCGGTTCGAGTCCGTCGATGCGCTGTGTGAATGCGCCCCTGATGCTCTCAACAGAATCGAGCGAACTCGTGGCGCTCGCCGTAAAGAACGCGGGCGCACTGATGTACTCGGCACTCACGGAACTCGACGCACTGATTGGAGCCGGAGTGATCGTGTAGAAGGGTGTTTCACCCACGTACGTTTCGGACGAAGACGCGGATGTGTCCGCGATGTCTGGGATATTGATATTGACCGCCTTGCCGATGTCGCGGGCCGTGACCGATGTACCGCGCGTGATCTCCTCGATCGTGAGCGGAGTCGTCCCGAGATTCTCCGCGAATTGACCGGGATTGAAGTTGCTGAGCTGAGGTGTGGGTAATTGCGTATTGCGCGGCGTCTGCTGCACGGCTGGCTGAGGAGTTACGTTCACTACAGTCGTGTTCTGTACGACGGTCTGCTTCGGTTGTGTCGCGGAATTCACGACGGAGTTCAGTGCATTCGTCATGCCGCTGAATATCGATGCGATGCTGAAATTGGTGAGAAGTCTTCCGAAGGATGAACCGCTCGAGCGCGTCGGCGATGGCGTAATGGGGTTACTTCCGCCCAAGGGAGATCCGCCAAGAGGTGAACGTGAGAATGTGTTCTGTGCGATGGGTCCTGTGCGTATCGGATTGACGCGAGGGTTCGCACCTGTCGGGAATCTTCCGGGTTGCACTGGTCCCGCTTGTATCGGACCCGATTGAACGGGATTTGTGACGACATTCCGCGTTGTCGCAGGGTTAATGATAGGTTCTTTTGTGGTTTGGCCGAGCGGTGATGCCGGTATTGATTGTTGAGACGCTGGATTCGTTGCGCCGATCGCGTCGATTTGCTTTATCGGAGATTCTGTTCTTACCGGTGAAGTCGGCGCGGGTTGCGACGTCGGGACTTTCGGTGCCTCATAAGCTGCCTTTGTTACATCATTGCCCGTGACTGGTGTTTTAGTATCGATAGGTGCTTTCGGTTCGCTGGATACCTTTCCTAAAATTGAGCCATCATTCATGGTCCCGCTGTTCATCGCCGTTGCAGTGTCCATACCGCGAACCGCATATTGTTTGCAGTCCGTCACCTTCCCTTCGATCGTGCACTTCGTTCCTGGCATCGATCCATCGCAGTAATTCGCCTTAGAACAGAACGCATCGATCACCGGGCTTCCGGCCCCCTTCATGATCGGTCCCTTGCACGGCTTTCCGTACAAGTTGAAAAACTCCGTCTTCGTCGTAGGGTCCTGGACGATAGTATTCCACTTCGTCCTGTCAGTCGTTTTGAAATATTTTCTGCCTGCGGTTTCTGGGACGCACTGTTTGTCTGCTATCTGTGGGTCGACAGCGCCTGGGCTGGTACCAAGAGAAGCCGTGCTCGGCGATGTGGGCACATCGATAGCGCCGCCGATAGCAGCCAATTGGGTGGACGCCGCCGGCTCAAAGGAGTCTGTCGCGAACGCGGCAAAAGAAAGGACCGCGACAAGAATGACCGGCGCGAGGGCGGGCATACCCTCATCATAGCTGCCCGAAATACGGCTTTCTGCCTATACGGGAGGGGCTGTGCACAAGTTGTGCACAGCCGACATATGAATACTTGCTTTTCGTGCGGTATCGTGATATAATGATAGGCAGATGAAGTTCCGCATGGCGCGGGACCAACAGGAGAAGACAGATGCGTATCTTCGTATTTGCCCTGGCGGTCCTCGCGGCCGCCGCATCGCCCGCGATCGCCGGTGACCTCGTAGACGAGTTTTACGACGCGAACGTACAGGTTGGTAAGCGTCAGGCGATTGTGTGCGTTATGCCCGCCGTTCGCACCCCGCAGGAGTGCGAGCAGGATCATGTCGGACTCTACGAGAAAGTAGCTGCCGCACTGGGCTGGCAGCAGCTGTATCGTCGTGCGAAAGAACGGAATGACGAGCACGCTATTCGCTTCTATGAGGCAGGGTATTCGCGATCGCGCGAAGCAATGCTGAACGAGGAAGGGCGCATCTTCAAGATGTATCCTCTTCCGGAAGCATCGCGAGCACCGTCGACTACCGGCCAGGCGAAATCGACCAACGGCGCGCCCAAGGTCTTCAAGGCCAAGGACAAGCGGTAAGTCGAAGGTCTGCTCCTTCCACAGCAAAGGCGTACGCTCACAAGCGTACGCCTAAATCTTTTATATATTGTGCGACGCGACTGGTAGAATGCGTGTATGGCGGCCGACCTGAAAGAACTGAAGTCGCAATTCCTCGAATATTTGGAAATAGAGAAAGGTCGCGGTGTGAAGACGGTCGAAAATTACGATCGCTACCTCAATCGCTTCCTTTCATTCGCCAAGGTCAAATCCCCTGCTCAGATCACCGAGCAAATGGTGCGTGAATTCCGCATAGGCCTCAACCGTTCCGAAGGCGTAGCGGGCACGATGAAGAAGAATACGCAGAATTACCACCTCATCGCGCTTCGCGCATTTCTCAAATTCCTTCGCAAGCGAGATATCGAGAGTCTCAATCCGGAGCGCATCGAACTCGCGAAGACGGGCGGTCGCGACCTTGACCTCATCACTGCGCAAGAGCTGGAGCGTCTGATGAAAGGCCCGACCGGCGAGACGCTGCAGGCGCTGCGCGATCGCGCCATCCTCGAGCTGCTCTTTTCGACAGGCCTTCGCGTCTCGGAGCTCTGCGGGCTCGATCAGGACCTGGATCTCACGCGCGATGAATTCTCAGTGCGTGGCAAGGGCGACAAGGTCCGCGTCGTCTTTCTCTCACCGAGCGCCAAGAAGGCCGTCGGCGAATACCTCAAAAAGCGCGGCGACATGTCGGAAGCGCTCTTCGTTGGCTATGGCAAGGGAGGCAAAAGCAAAGGCAAGGATTTGCCGAGGCTCACGCCACGCTCCGTAGAGCGCATCGTGAAGCAGTACGCGACCAAAGCGGGTATCACCCGCAAAGTGACGCCACACGTGATACGCCACTCGTTTGCAACGGATCTTCTCTCCAATGGCGCCGATTTGCGCAGCGTGCAGGCAATGCTCGGCCACGCCAACATCGCGACGACACAGGTCTACACCCATGTCACCGACTCGCATCTGCGTGATGTGCACAAAGCTTTCCACGGCAAGCGAAGGCGCGAATAGCGCAAAGCCGCGCGGAAGGACCCGCGCGGCCATGATCGGGAAGAAGGATGCTCAGGAAGAGTGCGCCGGTTTCGGGAAGAGATGGTGCGGTGTCTTGTAGCGCCGTATCGGTACGACAGTTCCATACCGGGGCTGCTGCTTCACGGGTGTCTCGACGCGGTACATACCTGGCCTGTCGCTGCGCACCGCGTTGAACGTCTGCCATTCCGCCGATCCTTTTTCGTGCGGTTCGCTGAAGAGTGAAATTTGTTCCATAAGCCGTATGCGATAGAGACGAATTCGTCCCCCCTCGCCTTACCTGTATAGCGCATTTGGCATGTCGATTCAGTGAAGCAGACCGCTCACGAAGTGGCCGCGCTCGCGCGCGGCCGTGAAGGAGCATTACGGAAGGAATTCATTGCAGCTTGAGGAATTGTCGTGTCGATTCGTGATCGCTGAGGTGGCTGAGTACGCCCCACACGTCGTGTCCGTTCTCTTTTCGTGCGGTATCGAGCGCGACGCGAGCTTCGTTGAGAAGCGTGACCTCGCTCGGATCTATAGGCGGAGCCGCCAGGGGCAGCCCTGCCTCCTGCTTGTGGATGTGGACCGCGGCGATCATGAGCGCCGCCTGTCTTGAAATCCGGTCTCTGTCGCTCTTGTTTGCGATGCCGTGCGATGCGAGCATGGTGCCTCCTTTGAGTCCCTTGATGTGTCTGGAGATAGCGACGGTCATGGATCAATGTCGCTTACGATGCTCGTGCTAAGGTATTCACATGAAACTCACGTCCTGGAA
>CBIMKN010000010.1:0-15484 GCA_966244515.1 uncultured bacterium | reverse complement strand
AAGTCGTAGTATCGGACACTAGAGGGAAATTCCAACGAATTCAGAACCACTTCACTTAGGGATTTGAACTTAAAAAACACGGGCGGGAAAGAAACCTTCCCTTCGATGGGTATCCAAGTGCCCGCCGAGGCAATGTTGATCTTCTGCCAAGGCCACGGCAAGAGCACACAAGTGGTCATGGCAGTTAAAGTGACGAGAGAGAGGAGTCTCTTGTTTTTCAGTAACCTAATACTCGCCTTAGAGATTTTCATCATGGCTATTGACAGCAACTATGTTCCTCGAGAAATGAAAGCGCAAGCGAAAAAGGTCGAGTTGGTATACTGGCATATATGAACATACCTAAGAATACGATCTGCCTTTGGTACGAGAAGGATGCGGAATCGGCGGCGGCGTTTTATGCGGCCACGTTCCCAGATAGCTCTGTGGGCGCGATCCACAAAGCGCCGTCGGATTTCCCGGGCGGCAAAGCAGGGGATGTGCTCACGGTAGAATTCACCGTCGTCGGCATTCCGTGTGTGGCTATCAATGGCGGCCCGGCCTTCAAGCAGAACGAGGCGTTTTCCTTCCAGATAGCCACCGATGATCAGGCGGAGACCGACAAATACTGGAATGCGATAGTCGGCAACGGCGGACAGGAGAGCCAGTGCGGCTGGTGCAAGGACAAATGGGGAGTGAACTGGCAGATCACGCCGCGCACGCTCATAGAGGCGATGGCGGCAGGTGGCGATGAATACAAACGTGCCTTTGAAGCCATGATGCCGATGAAGAAGATCGATGTGGCCGCGATCGACGCCGCCCGTCGGGGCTGACTCGCATTTGAGCTGCGCGGGGATATGAGTCAGCAAATTTAATAAAAAAGCCGGGCGCGGGGCCCGGCCGGAGTCGGCGAGATCGATTATCGATCGTGCGGCTAACGCCGCTGATACATGAACGAATTGCCGGCGGATGCGCCGCCGCCTTGCATCCAGGCCGGAATCTTGGGATTCCTGCTCGGCGTAACGTGACCCCTGCGCCGCTGGTTGGGCTTCTTGCTTCCGCAGCTTTTCTTACGCCTGCGTGTCATTGGCCGTTCCTCCTTGGATTTCAGTCAGACCGCAATAGGCTGACCTACTAAAAAAGTAGCACCGTCGCCCCATATCTGCTACTATCTTTTCCACTTGCGCCCGTAGTTCAGTGGTAGAACGCTGTCCTGATAAGACAGAGGTCGAAAGTTCGATTCTTTCCGGGCGCACAGGAAAAAACAAGTCGGGCCCGAAGGCCCGACCAAAGATGCCGGCGAGAGGGCGCTTAGCGCCACTGGAACCCATCGCAGGACCAGACGCCGGGACTCATCCCGGTGGCTTGGATCCCGAGGATCGCGAATGACCTGCGGATCTTCCAGCTCAACCTGTGCCGTCGCGTATACCGCATGGGGTCTACTCCCTTTATACAGAGCGTCTGCATGGCGCTCCTGTCTTCATAATTCTCCTTTTTTGGAACCGTGCAAGCGTGGTGTGTGCATTCGTCAAAGCCTCGCAAAAACGTATAATGCACCGATGAATTACAAGGTCACGGGCGGCAAGACCCTCTCTGGGACCGTACAGACCAATGTCTCGAAGAACGCCGCCGTGGCACTCCTCGCCGCATCGATGCTCAATAGGGGCGAGACGGTCCTGAGGCGCATGCCGCGCATCGAGGAGGTGAAGCGACTCATCGAGGTGATGCAAAGTATCGGAGTCAGCGTGACGTGGGAGGAATCGGGGGACATCCGGATCAAACCACCTGAGATCTATTCGCTCGACACCATCAACAAAGAATCAGCGGGTCGCACGCGCTCTATCGCGCTTTTCATCGCACCGCTCGCGCACTTGCTCGGCTCATTCGAGCTGCCGGCTCCCACCGGCTGCGATCTGGGCAAACGCAGCTTAGGCGCGCACATCGATGCGCTCGCGAAGCTCGGTATCTATATCAGCGGCAACGAAGAGGCGCACACCTACCATGTGGAGGGTAATGGCAAGAAAGCCGCGGACATTGTGATGTATGAAGCATCGGACACTGGCGTGGAGAACGTGCTCATGGCGGCCGCGCGCATCCCCGGCACGACGACCATCAAGTTCGCCTCGGCCAATTACATGGTCCAGGACCTCTGTTTCTTTCTCGAGCAGTGCGGCGTGAAGATCGAAGGCATCGGCACCTCCACGCTCGTCGTGCACGGGGTAGCGGATATAAATTCCTCCATTGAGGGAAATCCGAGCGAGGATCCTATCGAAAGCATGTTCTTCGTCTCCCTCGCTGCCACCACGAATTCTGAACTCACGATCGAACGGTGCCCGATAGACTTCCTCGAGCTCGAGCTCTATACGCTCGGGCAAATGGGGCTGAAGTACGATCTGAGCAAACGTTATGCATCGTACAATGGCAAGACAGTGCTCGCCGATGTCACGATCCATCCGTCGGAGCTTGTCGCTGCGCCCGAGAAAATAGCGCCGCGCCCGTACCCGGGCATCAACATCGACAACCTGCCGTTCTTTGTGCCCGTGGCGACGCAAGCCAAGGGGAAGACACTCATCCATGACTGGGTGTATGACGGCCGCGCCAAGCACTATATGGAGATGACGAAGCTCGGTGCGAGCATGGAGCTGCTCGATCCGCACCGCGTCGTGATCGAAGGGCCTACCAAGCTGCATAGTGCCGAGGTGGAGGCGCCGCCAGCGCTGCGTCCTGCCACGCTGCTTCTCATCGGCATGCTCGCTGCTGCGGGAGAGAGTACGCTTTTCAACGTCTATCCGATCAATCGCGGGTATGAGAATCTGCACGAGCGTCTTAAGAAGCTCGGTGCGGCAATAGAGGCGGTAGAGTAAACGCGTATGCGGATCTCATACGAGGCCATGAGAGCAATCGTGATTGCGAGCCTCATCGTCTACTTCATCGCAGGGCTGCACGAACGTTTCATTCGGCACGGCGGGGAAACATACCCATTTTTCTCGTGGTATCTTTTCGCGGCGATACCCAACTATCAGGAACAAGCGTTCACGATCCGCATCCTCTCTCTTGGCGACACAGTGTATGATCCGCCGCTAGTTTTTTCTCAGACTGGGCCTATTTTCAAGCGTTTAAGACAATCACCGACGGAATATACGCCCATCATCAATACTTTGGGGTGGAGTATCGTGCATAAGAGAGGGAATACTGCAGAGATACGACAGCGCCTCGAGCAGATGTTTGGCGGTTTACGTGCGCGATACGAGCTTCTCATGGTCGCGTACGATCCCGTCGATTTTTGGAAAAGCGGGACAGTCGCATCGTCTACAGTGCTCGGTGTATACGACACAGACAGGCCATGATCACGCTCGCAGCCATACGCAGGTTCTTACGCTACCCGTCCATCACGGCGCTTTCAAAAGTACCGAGTGTCATGGCAAAGGCGGAGACGCTTGTGATGGTGTTCTATGCGGTGTTGCCGTTCGTGGCGCATCTCTATTTCAGATCATGGGCCTTGCCGCTCACGAGAGAGAACCTCGATCCTATATGGCCGCTTGTCTGGACGCACATCTTCTCGCTCAGCGACGAGGTCGTGGTCAATATCGTCCGGGGTGCTTTTCTTGTGACGAGTATCATTGGACTCGCGCTCTACAGGCATCGATTTGCACGCGTCGTGGCTTTTATCGGGGTGTGGCAGGCGCATGCCCTCGCAAGTTCTTTTGGTAGTCCTGTGCATGACCTATATCCATGGGTATACAGTTCTTTCATCCTCATATTCCTGCCCGGTATGCGCAGCGCCTCTCATGCTGATGAGCGAAATCGCAGGTATCTCCTCGTGATCTGGTGGGCGCAGGCGATGCTCATGCTCCTATATTCAATGGCTGGGCTCTGGAAATTTCATGCAGCACTTATGCAGTGGATGGCAGGCGAAGTGCACGGATTCGCACCTCTAGCATTTGCGTATCAAGTCGCGGATTGGTTACCAAAATTACAGCAAGAAGCGCCGCTTGCGCCCTTCATCATCGCGCATGCCTATATCGTATGGCCGTTCTACGTGGGCTCTCACTTCTTTCAGCTGTTCGCTTTCTGGACGATGATCAGACCATCGCTTCAAAAGATCTGGGCGATCGAACTCATACTCTTCCACATCGGGACATATCTTGTAATGGGAATCGAGTTCGACCCATTCATACTTATCGTAATCGCGCTGCTCGTATTCTCGCCGTTCGTTCCGGATCGGGTCACGTTCAAGCAGATATTCTTCGATCTGCCCGTGATAGGGCAAGCGGCGGAATGGTACGCAAAAAGGCGGATTAGCGTTTCAAGACGTTGATCTTGTTTGCTGCAGACTTTGCTTTCGCTCGTGCTTCTTTCACTGTGTTGCCCAGCGCTGTCACAACTGCCATGCGGCGATGTCCAGGCGACATCGGCTTCCCGAATATGCGCACCCACGTGTTCGGCTGCGCGAGCGCCGAGTCGATGCCCGTATAGGCGGGAGTATCGGTCGCGATCTCCGCGAGTATCGGGACCGATGCGCCAGGCCTGCATGTGATCTCCGGGATCGGAAGGCCGAGAACGGCGCGCACATGAAGCTCCATTTCGCTCATGTTCTGGCTCGCCATCGTCACCATGCCGGTGTCGTGGGGGCGAGGGGAGAGCTCCGAGAACCACACCATGTCACCCTTGATGAAAAGTTCGACGCCAAAGATGCCGCGACCCGTTTTGCCGCAAAGTTCCTGCACGACTTTGCCCGCGATCTCGCGAGCGCGTTTCTGAGCTTTTTTCGACATCGGTTGCGGCTGCCAGCTCTCTCTGTAGTCGCCATCTATCTGGATGTGGCCTATGGGTTCGCAAAATGAAATGCCGCCTTTGTGCGCGATCGTAAGCTGCGTGATCTCATAGTCGAAGTCGATCGAGCCCTCCACGATGACGACACCGGTATGTGCCCTCGTGCCCTCAAGCGCTGCTTTCCAGGACTTGGCCAAATCTTGGGGTTTTTTAGCCACGGATTGGCCGTGGCCGGACGAAGACATCGTCGGTTTGATGAAGCAGGGGAAACCGACCTCTTCTGCAGATGTCCTCAGCTCTTCAAGCGACGAAGCGAAGCGGTACGGAGAAGTGGGAAGTTTGAGTTTCTCTGCGGCGAGTTCGCGTATGCCGCGGCGATCCATCGTGAGGCGCGCAGCGCGCGCGGTAGGGATGACCGTCCACCCTTCTTTCTCGAGCTTCACGAGTTCGTCGGTCGCTATCGCCTCGATCTCGGGAATGATGAAATCAGGCTGCTCTTTCTCCACGACGCGCCGCATCTCTTTGCCGTCGCGCATGTTGAAGACATGACTGCGATGCGCCACCTGCATCGCAGGGGCGTCCGCATAGCGATCGCACGCGATGGTCTCGACGCCGAGCCGCTGGGCCTCGATGACGACTTCCTTGCCGAGTTCGCCCGACCCCAGGAGCAGGATTTTCGGCGCATTCTTATACGGCGTGCCGAATTTCATGAGCGCATAGTAGCAATCCGCACTGCTTCCGCAATCGAGTAAATCCGCTACAATGCGCCAACTGGGCATGTGGCGGAATTGGTATACGCGTGCGTCTCAGAAGCGCATTCCGTAAGGATTGGGAGTTCGAGTCTCCCCATGCCCACCTTTTGGAAACCCGCGGTTTCCAACGGCACGTTGTGCCTGCCTTCCTCTACGGAAAAACAATTGTTTTTCCGACCCTTTACAATGGGCATGGAGGGGGTACCATGCCCACCATGGAAGGGACAATCCTTAAGTCGATAACGTTTGAGAATTTAAAGAGATGGACTTGGGAACTAGTGGTTTTTGGCATAAAGGAAGCGCGGGCATGTATTTTCGCGGGTTCCTTCTTTTTCCTTTTGTTTGCATCGAAGCACATACCGCTCGGTGATCTGCCTCGTTACGATTTTTTGTTCATTGCAGCGGTGCTCTTGCAGGTGATCCTCTATCTCACCAAAATCGAGACATGGGATGAAGTGAAGACGATCTTTCTCTTTCACATCATTGGTTTCGTGCTAGAGACATTCAAGACGCATCCTGCAGTCGGCTCATGGAGCTATCCCGAGCCTGGTTTCTTCACGATCGGCACCGTCCCGCTCTTTGCGGGATTTATGTATGCGGCAGTAGGCAGCTACATCGCGCAGGCGTGGCGCATACTCAAGCTAGAACTCCGTGAATTCCCGCCGTACTGGGCGATGCTCGTTCTGTGCACCGCTATTTACATAAATTTCTTCACCAACTTCTTCATACCCGATCTTCGCATCATTCTCATTCCTGCGGTTTTCCTGCTTTTCGCGAGAACCACCGTCTATTTCACCGTGATCACCGAACGTCGGCACATGCCGCTTGCGCTTGGTTTTTGTCTTACCGCATTTTTTATCTGGATCGCCGAAAATATCTCGACGTTCTACGGCGCATGGCAGTATCCCGATCAAGTACACGTATGGAACGTGGTGTCTACCAACAAGATCACCTCATGGTTCCTGCTCGTCATCATCAGCTTCATCATTGTCGCGTACCTCAAGCACTACAAGAAAGACGTCTTGCACAGCTAGTCACCGCGTATTCTGCTCGTTATACTGCCGCCCATGCAGCTTACAGATGGTTCGGTAGTGCTTACGGGTGGGGCGAGAGGGCTTGGCGCTGCCTATGCGCGGGAGCTCGCCGCGCGCGGCGCACAGGTGCTCATTTCCGATCTCGAAAGTCGGGACCTCCAGGATATCGGCATCGAGCTCGATATGCCGACGATGCACTGCAATGTATCGGATAAGGATCAGGTCGTCGCACTCGGTCGTGCCGCGATGGATGAGTGGGGCAAGATCGACCTCTGGATCAACAACGCAGGTATATGGCTCCCGAACGCGCCGCTCGAGGAGATCGATTTCAATCAGGCGCAGCGGCTCCTGGATGTGAATTATTTAGGCATGGCGTACGGCACGGTAGAGGCTGTGCGGCACATGCGGGGGAAGAACGAGGGCGTGATATTGAACACACTGTCTGTCCGATCGCTCAAAGCGCGTGCGCTCGGCGCGCCGTATGCGGCGAGCAAATTCGCGGCAGAGGGATTCACGCAGTCGGCCCGCGAGGAACTCAAAGAAACGGGCATCAAGATACTTGGTCTCTACCCGTACCGCATGAAGACGGAACTCTTTAAGGGCGTCACGTACAAGGACTACGATTCGTACATGGACCCCGCCGATGTCGCCAAGATCGCGCTCGACAATGTCGAGAAGGACGCGCCCGCGGAGAAGATCGAGGTGTGGGCACTCGATGATATTCGGACAACGCAGACCGTCTAGCGGTCGCTCTTGCGGACGGCGCGCGGATTGCTAGCGCCAGTACTTCCTCACGAAGGTTATATACCCGGTGATGCCGAAGAGAATGAGCGCGAGGAGCGCTAGGATGATGAGCCGCCAATCAATGTCACCCACTGCGGCAGCAGCGGCGACCTGCTCGAGAGCTTCTGATTCCGTCTGAGGCTCCTCAGTCTGGGTCGTTGTGGCCGTGGGTTCATTTTGCGGCAGGTCATCGATCGCGGCGATGCGCTCTTCGTACGCCTGGGCGGGCGTCTGCTGGCCTATCGCTGCAAGTACGCGAGCTATACCGTCGATCTCGTTTGCGATCTCGGCGGCAGTCGGGGTTGTGCTCGTGGCCGTCGAGGTGGGTGCGATCGAAAGCGTCGACGTTGCTGCTGTCGTAGTCGCCGTGGATGTCGCAGTAGTCGAGGTAGTGCCGCCTCCCGTCACGCCGGATGTCGGTTTTGAGAAGCTTGAGAGCAGGGAATTCCATGTCGCGCCCGTCGCTGCGGGGATCGCGTATTCCGTCGCCCAGATGCGGGTGAGGTCGCTTGCTGAGGTGAGCTCTACGCCTCCGTCGGATTGCTGAAGCGATGCGAGGTAGTCGCGGGGGTAGAGGCCTCCAGCAGTCCAGGAAGTCTCAGATTCACCGAACGCAGCGATCGCCTGCATGCTCCAGCTTGTCGCCGAGCTCGAACCAAATCCGCCGTTGTTCTCTTGCTGCGTGTGCAGGTATGCGCGTGCCTTCACGAGGGAGTCGGCGACACCCGGCAGAGAGCCGAATGGCGTGAGCGCCTGGATCGCGGCAGCGGTCATGTCGGCGCCGCCCGTCCACGAGCCGTTCGACTGCTGTTTCGAGACGATGAACGCCACCACGTTCTTTATCATCGTGTCGTTCACGTTGTATCCGGCGTGAGAGAGCGGGAAGAGTGCGAAGATGTCGTCGTTGTCGAGCGAAGCGTCGCCGATCTGCGTTCCATCGTAGCTTTGGACTATCGGGGTGATGTAATCCATGCCAGCGTCTTTGTACGGATCGATGCCGAGCGCCATGAGCGCCATCGCATGACGGATGTAATCCTGTACGCCCGAAAGCGACGGATTGGCTGATATCAGATGCGCGCGCAGCTTCGTTTTCGCCTCGCCTGGGTCTGCGGCGGCAAAAGCGATAGCCGCCCAATCTGAAAGCAGCGAGCTGCTGAAGGAGCCATCTGCGTTCTGCTTGTTGGAGAGATATGCGAGCGCCGCGGGCACATTGAAGGTCAGGTGCGAGACGCCACCACCGCCTCCGCCACCACCGCCCGAAGAACCTTCTTCGACGGGTGCAGAGACCGTCACGGTGACGTAGGGGTAGTAGCTCACGATCTGAGCACCTACGGCGTATTCTCCAGCCTGCGCGACCGCGAGCGTCGCATGGCCCTCCGCATCCGTGGTTGATGTCGCGAATTCAGTCGGGACAAAAAAGTCATCGAACTGCACCGCGCCGGCGATCTCGCCTTCTGCGGGCACATACGTACCTGTTTCCGCATCGTATTTCTCGATCGTCGCAGTGAAGGACTCGTTCTCGTCGACCTCCGTGTCGCTTACTGACACCTGCCACGCGGATCCGAAAAAGACGTATGCAACGTCGCCATCGGAGAGTTCGGTGACGTCCATGCCGACCGAGGGGAAGGATCCATCGACCGCATAGGTCCAGCTGTAGCAGTCGTCGGTATCTGACGCTGCCGGGACGCTTACGCAATTTATGATGAATGATTCGAATGCCGGGTAGTAGGCAAGGTCTGTGATGGCAAAATCCGTGCTCGAGGCATCGAGGGCGTAGAGCAGGGCGAGTACGCTTCGTGCGGGCACAGTATAGGTCGTGGTGGTGCCTGTGGGGGCTATGGCCACGTCGGGCGTGGTGCTGGCCGGCAGTTCAAGGGTAAATGGTCCTATGAGGGTTGCGCCGTCTCGAATGGCGAGCTGGACAGTCTCAACGGGTGTTTCCTCGCCCCCTCCAGACCCGCCTCCGCTACCTTCTTCGCACGTGTTGACGCAGAAATTCGTCGTAATATCGCCTGAATCATCAAAATCATTGATCGCCGTGAGGGTAAGTACATGGGGTCCATCTGTGAGACCCGCGGCCTGATAAAAGAAGTCGCTCAAGCAGTCCGTAGCGCTGCCGCCGTCCATGGCGCATGAAAGCGTGACGATATTGTCGCCGTCGTCTTGGTTGAATTCGAACAACGGGTCTTGAGTATCGAATATATATCCTTCAGCTGAAGTGGCGATAGAGAAAAAGCCATCACCGACATACACGCTCAACTGCGGCGGCGTGGTGTCCTTCGGTGTGTTCTCAGTCGTCGGGGCAGATTCGCCAATGACTATCGATGCGGTTATGGTCCCGTCGGCGAGCGTACTTACATCGAGCGCGGCGCTCCAAGTGAGGTCAGGCGCGCACGCTGTGTTCACTTCACTTGTGGTTACCGAACCATCAGTCACCGTGATCGATATTCCGAGTCCGTCGGTATCACAGGTGCCTGAAATCGGCGCGCTCGAGATATTGGCTAGGCCGACGCGAGGAAAGCTCACATCGAATACTTCATCTGCCCATGCGCTGGATGCCCCGAACAGGGAAAATGCCACCGAAACTGCCACCCCGACCGCCCACATACCCTTTTTCATAGAAGGACTTTGATTATTCAATAACTTTGCTTATAACGCCACTCCACCGCGTCTCCCGGCCTGACGAGCGTCTGCGAGGCGCCAGTGCTGGAAGATTCGCCGTTGATGTAGAGGAACCAGTAGTATCCGCCCTCAGCTTTCTTTCCGTTGATCGAATCAACGAAGAATCCGAGACCGGGATGCTCTTTGCCGGAAAAAGACAGGCCTTCCGACGCGGCTTTCTGCATCGCCTCGAATACGGGAAGTTCGGCGTCGGCACAAACTACGTAGGTGGCGGTCTCGATCTGTATGCGGAGCGATTCGCATGCAGGTGCCGCCTGGCGCGTCTCTGTCGGGACAGGAGCGTTCGCTGCGGAAACCGGCACGGCAGAGGCGGTACCCGGCTGCGGCTTGTCTACTACGACATCGCTCGGGGTATCTGCAGAGCGGGGAGTGGTCGTGGCAGCCTCTGATGGGCCGTACACGATGGATTCCATGGGTCGTTTCGCATACCAGACGCTCCCGACTATGCCGGCGACGAGAAGAAGCGAGATGAGCGCGTATTTTTTGTACATAAACGAGAAAAACCTCCCGAGCGGAGGTTCCTAAAGTCACGCATTACTGCGCTTCCTGCTCGGGAAACGATTGCTGACGACCGGACTTATCCTCTTACGAGGCATCACCGTTGCGGCACAGTGGGGGATTCTCACCCCGCTTCCTATCCGCCGTTTCTATTTTGGCGGACCCAGGCTCTCGCCCGGCAAGCAACCGTATGGCGGATTGTAAGCGCCTCGCGACCCTCCGCAATGTGGATACGTGAGCAGGAAACACAAATACGGAAGCACAAGTGCTATAGTGGCTCCAATGCAGGGTTTCGACGACTTGTTCAAGAGCAAAAGGGTGACGATGCTCGGTCTCGGACTCCTTGGCCGGGGCGTCGGCGATGCGGAATTTCTCGCGAAATGCGGCGCAGTACTGACCGTGACGGATAAAAAGACAGAGCAAGAGCTCGCCGAATCGATTTCAAAGCTGAAACAGTATCCCAATATCGTGTTTCATCTCGGTGGGCACTCGGCGAACGATTTCACAAATGCCGACCTCGTCATAAAAGCAGCTGGTGTGAGGCTCGATTCGCCTGAGATCGCTGCGGCTCGCGCCGCCGGAGTGCCTGTCGCGATGTCTACGGCGCTTTTCGCGAAATATGCGATGCAGCACGGGGCGAAAGTAGTCGGTATCACGGGTACGCGCGGCAAATCGACGATATCGCACATGATCTTCCACACGCTGAAGGCATCAGGGAAGCGCGTACACCTCGGCGGCAATGTGCGAGGAATTTCGACGCTCGCAATGATCCCAGAGATCAAAAAAGGCGATATTGCGGTGCTCGAGCTCGATTCTTGGCAGCTGCAGGGGTTCGGCGATCTTGGCATCAGCCCCAACGTATCGGTCTTCTCGAATCTCATGCCGGATCATCAGAACTACTATTCAAATATGGACCAGTATTTCGCCGACAAAGCGAACGTATTCAAGAATCAGCAGCAGGGAGATACGCTCGTGATAGGCGAGGGGATCGAAGGTCGCGTGCGAGCCGCCCACCCGCCGGTAGAGCCGATCGTGCCCGGCATGCTGCCGAAGGATTGGCGGCTGCGTGTGCCGGGGCTTCACAATCGCCACAATGCGTCGCTCGCCGCATCCGCGCTCCTGGCGCTCGGACTGACCGCGCAGCAGATCGAGCTCGGCCTTGCGTCGTTCGAGGGCGTCGAAGGTCGCCTTCAGCTCGTCGGCGAGAAGAGAGGGGTAAAGATCTACAACGACAACAATGCGACTACGCCGGAAGCTACTCTTGCAGCGTTGCGCGCCCTCCATGATGGAGATCGTAACTCCATCATATTGATAGCCGGGGGCTCTGATAAGGGGCTCGATCTGACAGAGCTTGCGCGCGAAATTCAGCGCACATGCAAAGCAGTGATGCTCCTTGCGGGTACCGGTACAGACAAGCTCAGAGAGTCTCTGCCCGATGCTCCTGTCTTCCAGTCGCCCGAGGAGGCAGTCGATGCTGCATTCGCAGCGGTGCAGCCAGGTGACATCATTCTCTTCAGCCCCGCATTCGCTTCATTTGGCATGTTCAAGAACGAATACGAACGCAATGACACTTTTTTAAAGCTCGTGGAGTCGCGCGCATGAACTACCGCAATATACATATGGTCGGGATAGGCGGCATAGGCATGTCCGCGCTTGCGCAGCTTTTTGCTGCGCGCGGCGCGAAGGTGACCGGTACGGATCGAGAGGAATCGCCAACGACTGAGATGCTCGCAAAGATAGGTATCGACGTATTCATCGGCCACGATGCATGCAATATCCCTGCAGATACGGAGGTGCTCGTGTATAGCGATGCGGTCGCTTCCAGTAATCCAGAAAGACAGAGGGCTCAAGAAATGGGCGTGCCTGAGATGTCTTACTTTGAGGCACTCGGCGATGTGTCGAAAGAGGCACGTACGATCGCGGTGAGCGGCACACACGGCAAGACCACGACCACAGGGATGCTCGCGAAGATACTCCGCGATTGCGATAAGGCTCCTACAGCGGTGATCGGTTCGATCGTGCGCGATTTCGAATCTAACTTTCTGTCGGGCAAAGAGGATCTCTTCGTCGTTGAAGCGTGCGAGTATCGCGACCATCTCCTCAAGCTGCACCCACAGATACTCGTCATCACGAACATCGAGCTCGACCACACGGATTATTTTCCTGATCTTGAAGCGCTACAGGCTACATTCCGGAAGGCTGTCGATGCGGTGCCGGAGAGCGGCGTTATCGTGACCAATCCCTATGATCCCGTCATTGCGGGGGTGCTCGGCGACGCGAAAGCCCCCATCATCGATTACACGACGCAGACGGTGCCCGCGCTCGAGCAGATAGGCGAGTTCAATCGCGACAATGCGCGCGCCGCGAAAGCCGCAGCCCGCGCTGCGTTCCCGCATTTGCAGGAGGAGTACATCGACAAGTCGCTGCTCGGATTCAAGGGCTCGTGGCGCCGATTTGAGTATCGCGGCGAGACTCCCGCAGGGGCTCTCGTGTACGACGACTATGCGCATCACCCGACGGCGATCCGAAAGACTATAGAGGCGGCAAAGGAGCGCTTTCCGGACCGTCGCATCGTGGTCGCGTTCCATCCGCACACCTACAGCCGCACGCGCAGCTTGATGCAGGACTTTGGCGCCGCGCTTGCTCGCGCCGACGAGAGCATCGTCGCGCCCATATATGCGGCGCGCGAAGAGCCTGACCCGGCTGTGACAAACGAAGTGCTCGCCGACGTGACGCGCAGACACGGCGGCGAGAGCATCGCGCTCGAGAATTTCGACGCGATCCGTGACAAGCTCCTCAGCTACGACGACCGCTACCTCATCATCACCATGGGCGCGGGGGATATATATAAAGTCGCCGAACAGATTGCGGATTAGGGGAGGCGGTGATAGCGTCACTCGTATGAATAGTGCCTCAGAGGATGGCCGGGGCAGGCTCTCGATCGTCGCGACGCCGATTGGCAACATGGGGGACATCACCTTCCGTGCGCTTTGGAATTTGCGCGAGTGCGATGTCATCTATGCGGAGGACACGCGCGTCGTCTCGAAGCTCCTTGCGCACTACGGAGTACAGAAATCTCTGCAGCGACTCGATGCAGCGACCGAGACAAAAAAAGCCAAAGAGGTCGTCGAGCGTCTTGAGGCGGGCGAACACGTCGCATATGTCTCGGATGCAGGCACGCCTGGGATTTCGGATCCCGGCGCTCGTCTTGTGAAGTATGTGCGCGAGCACGCGCCGTCCGTGATTATCGATGCTATACCCGGCGCTTCCGCGCTCACGGCGGCCCTCTCGATCGCAGGCATCGACGCGCCCGAGTTCGCTTTTTGGGGGTTCGCGCCGCACAAAAAAGGAAGACAGACTTTTGTTAAGAAAGTCGCAAAGAGCGAAATTCCTATCGTCCTCTTTGAATCGCCTCACCGCATCCAGAAGCTCCTTGCGGAACTCGAACAAGAAGGAATAACAAAAGTCTCTATCGGTCGGGAGTTGACCAAAATGCACGAAGAGATGATCCAGGGGACGCCACAAGAGCTGTCTGAAAGCCTGAAAAAGCGCAAAGCGGAGCGAGGGGAGTTCGTCGTTATCGTAGAGCGCTAGGCAGTCTTGTACACATTTTCATAAAAATTGGGCGCGGCCGCGCGGCGCTGTATACTGCACGCATGACACTCGATACGCTCATCATGTTCGTTGGCGCCTTCGTGGCCACGCTCCCATTCCTAGGCTTGCCGAATTCGTGGGATTCAGCACTCTTTTTCGTTGCGGGCGTATTTGTGATCGCACTCGGCATCGTCGTGCGCCGCCGCGGTCCTGCATCACCCATGACGCATTCGCGCGAACCATATACGGCCGAAAGAACGCCCGCGTCCCTCAACGAGCATGTCCAGTCGTAAGAAATCGAGCCCGAAGATGGGCGCACTCATACTCGGCGTTGCTGCGCCTGCGGTCGTAGCCGCAGGTCTTTTCATCTCACTGTCTGAGCCGTCTGCCATGTTCTCGCGGACGGCGAGTACAACATCGGCACTCTTTGACCGCAAACCGGAGCTCGACAAGGTCGCGTATGACAAGAGGATGCTCGCGATGTCGCATGTTGCGACATCGAGCCCGTGGTACGACGCGTATCTCACCGGTACAGTGGCTTCGACGACGGAGCCAAAACCTCTTTGGCCGGTTCGCGCTGTGTACCCGAATTACGGGGCGCTGCTTCCGTTCAATCGCATCATCGCGTACTACGGCAATTTCTACTCTCGCCAGATGGGTGCGCTCGGCGAATATGATCCCGACGAAATGCTCCAGAGGTTGCAGAATGAAGTCGCCAATTGGGAAGCCGCGGATCCCTCGACTCCTGTGATCCCGGCGATCCACTATATTGTTCAGACGGCACAGGCCACGCCCCAAAAAGACGGCACATATCGTCTGCAAATGCCCGACGACCAAATAGACAAAGCGCTCGAGCTCGCGAAGAGAATCAACGGGATCGTCTTCATTGATTTTCAAACAGGCAAAAGCCCACTCCAGGATGATCTGCCTGATTATGAGAAATATCTCGCGATGCCGAACGTGCATCTCGGCATTGATCCAGAGTTCGCTATGAAGCGCGGCGGTAAGCCAGGAGACGTGATAGGCACGTTCGATGCGACAGACGTGAATTACGCAGCGTCATACTTGGCCGAACTCGTGCGTGCGCATAATCTGCCTCCGAAAGTTCTGGTGGTGCATAGGTTCACGCAGGATATGCTCACCAATTATCAGAACATCAAGCCGCTGCCTGAGGTGCAGATCGTGATTCAGATGGATGGATGGGGTTCGTACCTGCGCAAGATCAACACATACAATCACGTCGTCGCGCCAGAGCCCGTGCAGTTCACCGGCTTCAAGCTCTTCTACAAGAACGATCTCAAAGAAAACCCTCCGCGCCTCATGACACCGGCCGAAGTCTTGGAACTCACCCCTGCGCCGATGTACATCCAGTACCAGTAGCCGAGTTTCTAG
>CBIMKN010000009.1:0-15497 GCA_966244515.1 uncultured bacterium | reverse complement strand
CTTTGCTCATGCGGAGGGGGTGAGATTCGAACTCACGGTCCCTTTCGAGACTCCTGTTTTCAAGACAGGTGCAATAGACCACTCTGCCACCCCTCCGTACCGTGTGTTGTACCACGTTTCTCTCATGTGCACAGCGCTCGATGTTACAATGCGCTCATCGCTCTCTACTATGATTGATGACGGCACCGTTCTCCGCTGGAGTGCATATGAGCACGAGCACCTGGAAAGAAGCAGCGACTGGTACTGGGCGCTCGGCATAGTCACCTTTTCGATCGCCGTCACCAGCGTTCTCTTTCACGACATTCTTTTTGCGATCCTTGTCTTGATCGCAGCTGTCACGCTTGCACTTTTGTCGCGCACACCACCGGAGCTCGTGCAATTTGAGCTCTCCGAACGAGGTCTCCGCATCAACGACAAACTTCATCGGTACGATGAGATCTTAGGATTTTGGATCGACGAACACCGGGGAAGGACGCGACTGCTTGTAGACACAACGAAGTGGCTTGCACCGAATCTCGTACTTCCAATAGAGCACATCGAACCAGGCCTCATCCGAGCTTTTTTGAAAGAGAGGGTCGAGGAGCGATTTATGAAGGAATCGCCCGCGCATCGCATCCTAGAGATATTCGGTCTCTAATCAGCCATCTTGAATGCTGGCGTCGTGTCTTCGTCGAGGTATGTCGGTGATATGGGATTTGCTGGGGGGTATCCGCCAAGGTAGGCATTGGGCGGCGTATAGAGCGATGCTTGGATCGAATACGAGCGGCCCGCTACCAGATCCGCGCCGCATATATATGGAGAATCGGCAGCACACGGCGTGCTCGTCGCCGGAAGTGTCCATGCATAGTTGCCTGATGTCTCTTTGTCACGCGCGATGAGCCCTGTCGCCTGCCCGCTTTGCATATCGACAAGCCAGAGCGCTACCGCTGAATTCGACGGAGCAGATGGCGCTTCCCACGTGACCGTAGCGCTCGACCCGTGCTTCACATCTGTCTTACTATCAATCGTCGAGGTCACCGTCATGGCCGATGATGTTGCGCTGTCCCCTACAGTAATCGTCGTCGAAGCCGCTTTCGTGTTGCCACCGATCGTCTGGCATGTGAGCACGACCGTCGTGTCACGCGTAAGCGGTGATGTCGTCGCTGTACCGTTCACACTTGTGTTGTTCGCATTTTGCGTCGTAAAGCCAGGCATCTGTGGGCTCGATACGACGCACGACTGCATGCCGCTCGTCACCCATCCGACACGAGATGACTCGCCAGAGGCGACGTGCTTTGGATTCGCGAGCAAGATGATCGTCGGTCTCGCGATCTGCACCGAGCACTCGGCTTTTGCCGTGAGGTTCTGGTTGCGGCACGTGAGACCGAAATTCACACCAGTCGCTCCCGCAGGCGGATTCTCTATCGTTACCGAGCGCGATCCTGATGTCTCATTGTTGGTCTCAAAACCCTGGCCTGCTCCGGTGCTTCCCGTCGCATTGGTGCAGGTAAAGGAGATCGCCACAGACATGCCTACGTCTGCGATCTTCGGCTGACATGACATCTCCGCGCTCGGCGGTGTCGCGGTACCCGGCGCACACTGCCAGCTTGTCGTGCACTGACGACCGTTCGACTGCTGCGTCGTCACCGGCTTCCATGTGCCATCGCTGCAACCCGTAGTCGGTTGCGGCGGAGTTGCGGGGCATGTATTGGAATCCCCCGTCGGCGTGCATGCGACCGGTGGCTGTGGTGGCTGTGGAACCACGCCGCCCCAGTTGTACGCTTGCTGCTGTTGATAGTTGTACTGCTGCAGCTGATAGTTGTACTGCTGCATCTGCATCTGATACTGCTGCTGTTGCTGTTGATACGCGTTGGGATCCGACGAGCACGCAGGGCCTTGAGAGCCGCCGCCCGCGAAACCTTTCGCAAAGCCTTGCAGGAAACTACCGAGCAGACCGAGGCCGCTGCCGCCGAGCCCCCCGAGTCCGCCGGACTGTCCTGGCCCGGGGCCTTGGACGCCGGGACCAGGCGTTACTTTGCGAGGGTCGACCTGCGGTATAGGCGTTTTCGTGAACGTATTCGGATTGTTGCGAGCAATCTCGCCGTCTGCGCACGCGGAGGATTTGCAGCTCGATTGTTTGAACGCGTCGACAAATCCCTTTTCATCCCATCCCCCATTCGATGCTTGCTTTCCTATTGAGGACACGTCAGAACCGAGTGCGCTGACGTTGCTGAGATTCTTTTGCTGCTGTTCCAGGTCTCCAAGCCTCGCCTTTGCTTTTTCGAGATCAGAGCTGAAGGCCGTGCCATCTTGCACGCCCTGGCTAAGTCGGTCGATGTCTTGGATCGCTGACGCTTTTTGATCGTTGATCTTAGTGAGCTCCTGCTGCTTCACCTCTTCGAATGCGTCTTTGTACCACGACGGATACTTGTTGAGATCCGCGTACGGATCCTCGCCCTTCTTTGCTTTCTCCAACGCATCCGTAATCTCTTTGTCGTTTTTAAAGTAATCGGGCACGCCGGCTGCACGGCCGAGTGTCTCTACCGGATTACCGCTCGTCATGAGCGAGCAAGCTCCGTCTTTGTCGCATACCTCTACGCGGCACACCTCCATGGCCATGCAGCTATTCTTTCTATTTGTACTGAGACCCGGTGCCGCGCATCGGTCTGTTGCCTCGACGCGAGTATCTGCACCGCCGCCGCCGTGCACTCTGTACGTGCATCCCTTTACACAGATGGTGTCTACTCCCGCCCTTCCCTCCTGAGGACCTCGTTTCGCTTCGATCGGGGCGTTGCATCGTGAAGCCCCCTCAAGCTTGACCGGATCCTTCTTTGCGGGCGTCGCCTGCGTCGACGGCGCCGCACCCGCAGCCACCATGGCCGGACCTGACGTACTGGGCGAGATCAGCTTCACACCAAGAGCAATGCTGGAGAGTATTGCCACGAACACTAGTGCGGCCAAGATGGAATAGCCGCGACTCGTGAAGCGCTTCTGCATATGACCATGATGCGCCCCAGATGCCGTATCAGCAATGAGACAGATGTAAAAGATGTGGAAAAAGGCCAAAATAGTGGTACATTTCTCACGTCTGCTCTCGTCGTTCAATGGATAGGACGCATCCTTGCGGAGGATGTAATGTAGGTTCGATTCCTACCGAGAGCACAAAACCCCGACCCCCGTCTTGGAAACCTGACGGTCTCCAACGCTGCTTCGCAGCTGCCTTCCTGCACGGGGTTTTGTGTTCTTGGAGTACGAATGCTGTGCATTCGTACGTGAGGAATCGAACGCCGGAACGAGCGAGGCCAACAGGTCGAGCCGTGAGGCGGTACCCAGACCGACGTCTCTGACGAGAGGCGTCGGGTCGAGGGAGATTCCTACCGAGAGCACCAAGATAAGAAAAGACCCCTTTCGGGGTCTTTTCTTATATTTCTTGCTTGGAGTTATTTGGTGAGGGCCGAGACCTTCTTCGAGAGGCGCGACTTCATGCGCGCAGCCGTATTGCGCTTGATCGTGCCATTCTTGGCAGCCTTATCGATCGCCTTGTAGAGGGTCGGGAGAGCTTTTGCTGCCTCCGCCCCGCTCTTAGCGGCAAGCATCTTGCCGACGTTCTTCACCGCATCCTTCATATTCTTCTTGCGGCGCGCATTAAAAACACGGCGCTTCTCCGCCGCTCGCTGTGCCTTCTTCGCAGAAGTCGTATTAGCCATAGCCCTGCGATGCTACATTAAATCTTCGATCAGCGCAAGAATCCGGCTCCCCTACGGCCGGTGCTATGATTGCCTCATGATCGGATTCATAGAGGGCACTGTCCGCGCTGTGCGCGAGTCGCACCTCATCATCGATGTGCACGGTGTGGGCTACAAAGTTCACGCGCTCAAAGAGACCATCGCCCGTGCGCGCGAAGGGGTGTGGGCTTTCTGGACGCATCTCGCGGTACGCGAAGACGCTCTCGATCTGTACGGGTTCGTGGATGAGGAGGAGCTGCGTTTCTTTGAACTTCTCTTGACTGTTTCGGGCATCGGTCCTAAATCAGCCCTCGCCGTACTCGATATAGCGTCGGTGGAAACGCTGCGAAGCGCTATCACCGCGGGCAACGCAGGGTATCTCACCAATGTCTCAGGTATCGGCAAGAAAACGGCAGAGAAAATAGTGCTCGAACTTAAAGATAAGATCCGTCCGGGCGATATGAAATCATCCGGCGCGCTCAAGGGTGACGAAGAGGCACTCGAGGCGATGCGAAGCCTCGGCTATTCTGCGGCCGAAGCACGCGACACTTTGAGAAAAGTCCCGCCAGAATTCGAGACCGGTAGCGATCGCCTGCGCGAAGCGCTCAAGCTGCTCGGACGCTAGCCATGTTCATCAGCAAATTCATACCAGCATCTGTGCTCTCCTCATACCACCTTGCAGTGGCGCTCATGGGCGCAACCATATACGGCTTTCCCTCTCGCCGCATCCGCGTAATCGCTGTGACGGGCACCAAAGGTAAGACGAGCACGACAGAGATGATATCCGCGATCCTCGAAGCCGCCGGCGAAAAGACCGCGCTCTTCAATTCGATTCGCGTGAAAGTCGATCAAAAGAAAGAGCGCAATCCGACCGGTCGATCCATGCCCGGCCGCGCACGGCTTCAGAAATTCCTCTCGGACGCCGTGAAGGCCGGCTGCTCATGCGCGATCATTGAGATGACATCGGAGGGCGCGCGACAACACCGCCACCGCGGCATTGATCTCGATGCGCTCGTCTTTCTCAATCTTGCACCTGAACACATTGAGTCTCACGGTTCGTACGAAGCGTACTCAGATGCAAAGTTCTCTCTCGGGCTCGCGCTTGCGGCCTCGCCGAAGCGCCCGCGCGTCATGATCGCCAATGCCGACGATAAAGAGTCGGCGAGATATCTCGCGCTGCCGGTCGAATCCCGTATCGCTTTTTCTCTTCAAAAGCACGAGCCGTGGCACGCCGCGCAAGACGGCGGCGCATTTACGTATGAAGGTCGGACAATCTCTGTACCGCAGCCTGGCGAATTTTCGCTCAGAAATGCTCTTGCGGCCGCAGAGGTCGCGTACGCGTTCGGTGCCGATCTCTCTGCGATAGAAAAAGGCCTCGCCAGTGTGACGCGCATACCAGGAAGAGCTGAGCGCGTCGATGAAGGTCAGTCATTTACCGTCGTCGTCGATTACGCACATACGCCGGACTCGCTCCAGGCCCTTCTTCGCTCCTACCCCGGTCGCAAGATCTGCCTCCTGGGCTCAGCAGGCGGTGGACGCGATACATGGAAGCGCCCTGTCATGGGCAAAACAGTGGAAGAGAACGCTGAGATAGTCATACTCACCAACGATGATCCATACGACGAGGACCCTCAAAAGATCGTGGACGAGATCGCTTCAGGCATGCACCAAAAACCAGAGATCATTTTGGATCGCCGGCTTGCGATACGCCGCGCACTCGAACTCGCGCACTCCGGTGACGTTGTGCTCATTACAGGAAAGGGCATCGACCCTATCTATGGGAAGGGCGGCGAGAAAATACCGTGGAACGACGTCACTGTCGCTCGCGAGGAGATCAAATTAAGACTCTCTCAGGCGGTATAATGCCCGCATGGTCCGCACCATTCTCAAATACGTTGCGATCGGGATGGTGTTTCTCATTATCGCGGCCTGGCTCTGGTCAGGCGGATATCGCGCGGTGATCGACTTTGTCCGCACTGTTCCCAATCCGATCGATATTATTTGGGGCAACAGTACGTCTACATACCAGGTGAAGCTTCCTTGGCAGATCGATGTGCCCCAGGGACCGGACATAGAACTTCTGCTCGATGAAGCCGACGGTACATACGCGAGCATGAGCGCAGAGGAGAAGCTTGTCGAACTGCAAGGCCAGTACGACGCGCTTAAGGCAGAGGCGGATCGACAGGTACGCTCGCAATGGTACGGCCAAATAGGTCTCTCAAGAGCGTCCGCGACTGAATCCGATCCATCGTCTGAGTTTCTTGTACTTGATGCGAGAGGATCGAGCGCGATGTCGCTCCAGGGCTGGACGCTGGCGAGCTCGCTTACCGGTATCCGCGTGATGATCCCCCCGGCAGCGCCCGTGTATCAACAGGGCATACTGAATACGATCCAGCCTGTAGTGCTGAATCCGGGAGAGAGCGCGATCGTGGTGTCCGGCGTCTCACCTATCGGTTTTTCATTCCGAGAGACGAAGTGCACGGGATATCTCGCCCAATCGATCTCATTTGACCCGCCGGTCGCGAACTCGTGCCCATCCCCCGCAGAGACCATGTCCCTGACCGATCAAAACCTCCAGAGGTACGGCGGAGACTGCGTCGACTACATACGCGCGCTACCACAGTGCACACTGCCGACGACGATCCCGACCTCACTTGAACCTGCATGCCGCATCTATATCGCGAACACATTCTCTTACAATGGATGCGTGCAGGCGCATCGATACGAGCGCGACTACTCGCTTGAGACGTGGCGATTGTATCTCGGTGCATCGCGCGAATTGTGGGCAAACAATCACGACGTCATCAGGCTCCTCGATGAGAGAGGCCAACTCGTGGCGTCGATCACGTACTAGCGATCTCGTCCTGCAAACAGGGCGATACCTGTCGCGACGGCGACATTGAGCGACTCTTTCGCCCCGCTCATGGGTATCTCTATCAAAACATCACACAGAAGGCGCATCTGTGCCGAAATGCCGCGCACTTCGTTGCCTACTATATAGAGCGTCTTCTCTGCGGGTGTGTACTCTCGATAACTGACGGCTCGATCATCCTGTTCAAGACCGACGATCTGCCAGCCATCGTTGCGAAGCGTATCGATGATAGCGCGGGGATTTTTCAAATACTCCCAAGGAAGAGAAGTCTCCGCACCAAGCGCCGTCTTTGCAATCTCCTTCTGCGGCCTCCCAAACCGGTCGATCGGCTGGGGCGTGTAGCCCGACATATAGACTTTCGACAACCCGGCCGCATCTGCCGTGCGAAATATCGATCCCACATTGTGTGCGCTCCGTATATTGTGCAGAAGTACAGCCACTTCTTTCATAGCGAGAGCCTAGCACACGCGGTATAATCTCCGCATGCTCTCCCTATTTCCAGAACTTCTCTTCCTCGCGCCATTCTCTGCGCTCGTTCTCAGGCTCTCGCTCACCGTCATGCTCGGTCTGACGGCCTGGGCGCATGTGTCGAGACCGAGCATGCTCATGCGCGCATGGGCGCTCGGCGAAGTCGTCCTCGCAGCGGCACTCCTCGTCGGCGCCTGGACGCAGCCGGCTGCCCTCATAGCAGCAGTGTGGCTCTTCGCCAGCATCTTCGTGCGCGATATGCGACTTTTCTCTAAGAGCACTGTCATTCTCGCTATCATCATCTGCCTTTCTCTTGCGGTGACTGGTCCTGGCGCGTTCGCCTTTGATCTCCCTCTCTAAACTCTACACATCAAGAGCATTGCGGTGACTTCGCCGCATGCCACAATGCAGCATATGGGAATGGAGAGTGCGAAACGCTTGCAAAGGACCCTTGAGGAAAAGGCCGCAAAGAGCAGCCATATCGACCCGCTCTCTGGAGAGCACATGGACATCGGCGCTCACGAGCGCACCGCATCTGAGATCTGGCAGGACGAGAAAGAACAACCTTTGTTCGCCGACTTTCTCAAAGAGAAAAGTACCGCAAGAGCAAAATCGCTGCTCGGCAATCTTGTCGAGAAAAAGGCCCTTACCCCGGCGCAGGAGGATTTTCTGGAAGAATCGCGCAAGGAATTCAATACGAGGCGGGCCGAGACGGAGAGGTTGCGCACGAGTTTCACCGTCGAGCATGTCCGCGATATAGCTTCCACGAATAAAACGATATCGCAGATGATCGGCAAAATAGGCGCGGAAGCAGCGCGCGACCTTTTGATGGATCAGGTTGAGAAACTCGCGTTTTCAGATGAAGCGAAGTTCAAGAAGATCACGGAATCAATGAAGCAGGCGCATGCTATCGAGCACGGCGCGAGAGCGAACAGCATCGACGCGCGCGTGAACGCGGCGCTCACGCGCATGGGAATTACGGAGAAATCGTACGCTGGCGCCGTCGAATCCAGTATGGGTCTCGCGGCAGGCGTTACATACCAGACCGAAGCACAGCTCAGACTGCTCGCGAAGCGGCACATGGGCACGCTCATGACCATCGCCGACATATTCAGTCTTAATGCGGTGTCCGATAGCCGCGCACAACAGGCCATACGCGCATTTGAAGTGCAGCGCGATCTTCTAAGGAGTCGCAATGTGCACCTCGCTGATATCGCGACCGTGCTCAAGGCCACGATCACCCCTGAGATGCGCCTCGCGATGCAGAAGGTCATGATCGAGGGCGGCAGCATGGATAAGGTGCCAGATACCAACGTCGATACCATCGCACAAATGCGCTCGGCCAAGGAAGACCTCTCTGACGACGCACGCAAAAAACGCTTCGCCGACGCACTGCGTGCTGAAAGCAAGAAACTCAAGAAAGCGCCGCGCAGTTTCCTCCCCGCCGAAAAGGACACCTTCCTTGATAGGTTCGCCAACAGCGAGGATGAGCTGCAGAATAAGAAAAAGGGTCGTGGCGTGTTCGCTACCCTGCTCGCGCTCATTTTCAAATCAAAAGCCGATATTAGAACTCACGCACAATCCCTATGGCCCTAACCATCGATCAGATACGAGCAGAGATCGACCGTCTCCTTGAAAAAGGCGACGAAGCCGCGCTTGAGGCATTCATGCTTGAGCATTTTGAAGACCTTCCGAAAGAAGTGCAGGGCCAGATGCTCCTTGCCCACTACAGCGATGCGCTCGCCGCGAAGATCGCGGATTCGCGGATCACAGACCTGCAAGAAGGTGCGCTCGATGCGCTCGAATCTCTCAAAGAAGAAAAGGAATAGCCCGAGAGAATCTCTGGTGTTATATTTCCCCCTAACCGCCCGTAGCTCAGTCGGTAGAGCACCTGCCTTTTAAGCAGAGGGTCGTTGGTTCGATTCCAACCGGGCGGACTTGATTGAAAAACAGTGCCTTCGCACTGTTTTTCTTTACAAGTCCGAGCCGGCGTCATGTTGCGTCAGCTGACGAAACAGTCGAGGCTGGGTCGTGGAATTTTGCGAGTGATGACGAGCAAAATATCCCTGACGACATTAGGAGGGGCGCGGGCAATTCCTATATACTACGTACGACATATGGACATTCTTCACGCGGTCATTCTCGGCATTGTAGAGGGCATCACGGAATTTCTCCCGGTTTCTTCGACCGGCCACCTCATCCTCGCGAGCGAGCTCCTGCGCGTGCCGGAGAGCGAGTTCTTGAAGACGTTCGAGATAGCGATCCAATTCGGCGCAATTCTTTCTGTCGTCGCGCTCTACTTCAAGCAGTTGCTCGACATCGAGCTTCTCAAGAAGCTCGCGGTCGGATTCCTGCCGACAGGGATCATCGGTTTTGCCGTCTATCCATTCGTAAAGTCCTTCTTCCTCGGCAATGAACTTCTCGTGCTCAGCTCCCTTCTCGTCGGCGGTATCGTGCTCATCATATTCGAGCTTCTCTACAAAGAGACCATAGAAGAAAGACCGGTGTCGCACGTCACGTACAAAGAATCGCTCATTGTGGGCCTCTTCCAATCGATCGCGATCGTCCCGGGTGTATCACGCTCTGCCGCGACGATCCTCGGCGGGCTCATGATTGGCATCCCGCGCCGCACCATCGTCGAATTCTCTTTCCTTCTTGCAGTACCGACGATGGCAGCCGCTACTGGGTACGACCTCCTCAAGAACGCGTCGCTCTTTACGAGCGACTACATGGGGACGCTCGCCGTAGGATTCGTCGTTTCATTCTTTGTGGCCCTCCTCTCAATCAAATTCTTGCTGCGCTTCGTGCGCAATCACACGTTCATACCTTTCGGCGTCTATCGCATAATAGCTGCGATAGCTTTTTTCCTCATCGTATTTTAGTACTTTCTAGATAGAGAGACTTACAGTCACGAAATCAGTGACAGGCGTGCCATCTGGTGTGAGACACGAGATCGTAAATGTCGTATCGCCAGTGAGTGCGACTGTGGAAGCGCCTCCTGCGAGCGTGGTTTGCGAGAAGCTCCCATCGGGGCTCGTCACGAGACAGCTCGCGACACCCTGTGTGGTCCAAAATATTGAGACTCGAGATCCGAGCGGGATCTTGGCCGGTACGGCCCAGATGCGTACCTTCGGCGGGACACTCGATACACTTGAAGTCGCAGCAGTCGTTGTGGCTGGCTTTTGCGTCTGAGGCTGCGTCTGGGTCACCGTCACCGTAGGCGCTTGGGTCTGCGGCGCTGGATTCCCCACCTGATAGCCGCGAGCCGAGCAGAGGCTATCAAAGAAATTCGCTGGCAATACGTACGAGAGAATATTGCCTGCCCACGGCCTTGATCGGCAAATACTCGCGACGACTCCCGTGGTCTGTCCGGAGAACGTGCTGCCGCCATAGAAACCAGCCACTTCAGAGTTGCCGGAGGCATCGCGTGAACCCGCGATAACGGTACCCGCCGGACCTACGATCTGTATGTCACCGCGCAGACCAGGGATCAGATACGCCGGGTTCGAGAAAACGGGGACCGTATTCGTCGCCGTGGTCGTGGTGGTCGTGGCACTCGAAGGATTCGACACGGTGATAGTGACGCTCGATATGACGCCGCAGTCTGTCCCCTGGCACTGCGCCTCATTGATATTCAAATGCCGTATGAGCTTCGCCGTGTATGTCCCGGCCTCTTCGTACACATGGCTTCTGTTGATCGCGAGCGCAGGCGACGACGGCGTGCACGCGCCGCTTTCGCAGCCCACAGCATTGGATTTGCCGTCGCCATAATTGATCGTGTACCCAGCGCGTCCCGCATTACCGGTAAAGACGACGGTGAGCGGCGCAGCGCCGGTGCGCGGATTCGCAGTGAAGCTTACGCTCGGTGTCGTCGTTGGCGTTGTAGTCGGCGTACCGCCTCCATCGTCGTCATTGCACCCATAGAGCGCCGCGAATAGTCCGGAGCACCTGTCGGTGTCGCCGCCATCGTTGAAACCGAGTACGGTCGTCGAACAGTAGTTCGTGCCGCCCGGTCCCGTGACCGTCATGGTGTAGGGCGTCGTCGCGGTGACAGTGATGCTCTGAGATCCGTTCGGCGAAACAGTACCGACATTGGGCGAGATTGTCGCGCTTGTCGCCTCGCTCGAGCTCGACCATGAGAGTGTGGCTGTAGTGGACGAGGCATTCGAAGAGACCGTGCTTGCCGAGATCGAGCATGTAGGTGGATAACTCGTGCCGCCGGTACCCGTCGTCGGCGGGGTTGCGGATGGCTGCTGGCCGCCACCCTGCTGCATGAGCTTGCCCATGAGATCGCCAAGGATCTTGGCGACCTGATCGAGACCAAATCCATCTTTACCGCTCGTGCCCGTACCGCGGCAAATGCCTGGCGCTACGCACTTTCCAATAGTAGTAAAGCCACTCGTCGTATCTATGCATGTAACGTAGGGGCAGTAGTTGGGCTGCTTTGGGTCTTGAAGTTGGCACGGACATGCGGCCTGCCCTACCGCCAGCGCTCCATGGGGCAACAATGCCGCAACACCGAGAAAGACACTTACTATCAGCGTAAAAATTTGCTTACGCGAGAGGCTCATGTGTCTCAAATAATATCACGTTCTAGAGAGCACAAACTGCTCAAGTGCATATTCGAGCTCGACTCCCCGGCGGCGCGCTTCATGAGGGAGCTCCGCGAGTTCCGCTACGAGCAACTTCGCGCGGTCAGACCCTTGCTTGAGGAGATATTGCTTCGCAGCCCAAAAAAGTACGCCATGGATAGCTTCAGGCGCTTTGCCGCTCTGAAGCTCGCGCTGATATCCCACCCAGAGCTCCTTCTTCTTTCCCGCCTGGAGAGCGTTGGCGAGCGCGAATATAGTCGTCGGCTCCGCAGCCTTCTTCGCATCGAAGCGCTCATATTCGGTCGCGTACTTCTCTATCGATTTTCGAGTAGCCGCATCTAGCGCGCCCTCGAGCATGAATATGGGCTCCTTCGATTTCGACAGAAAAGACAATCGTTCTTCCAGAACAGTTCTGAGCTCATCGTTTTCGTAGACATTGCTGAATACGATCACCCTCTCTCCGCCGAACATTCCCCCACCCTGGAGGGCCGCCTCAAGATCTGCACGGGAATGCGCGTCGGTGATACGGACCACTGTAGCGTTCTTTGCCGCTTTCTCGATGGCGGCACTCATTGCGTCGCGCGCTTTTTCCGTATCGTTGCCGGAATAGAAGTACAACATGCTATCGCTTTATTTTCTGCACACTCCCCCAGTCTTTGCCGATGGAGATATCAGCGATGATCGGCACGCTAGAGAGCAGTTTCGGGTCTACGACATTTTCCATAACGCCGCGCAGCGTGCGCGCGATCTCTTCCGCATGCTTTTCTTCGACTTCCCATACTAGTTCGTCGTGCACTTGCAAAAGGAGCCTCGCCTTGTCTTCCCACCCTTCTTTTTTGATCCACTCGTGCGCCTCTACCATCGCACGCTTGATGATGTCGGACTGCGTCCCTTGGATCGGCGCGTTGATGGCCATGCGCTCTGCCTGCGCCCTCAGATTCGGCAGCGATGACTGAAATCCTGAGAAATAACGGCGACGCCCGAAAAGCGTTTCCGTGTAGCCGAGGCGCGCGGCTTCAGCTTTCGTATTTTCGACATATCGTTTGATGCCAGCGAAGTTCTTGAAGTAGTCGTCGAGGACTCGCGATGCCTCTTCGCGAGAGACACTCTCGCCGAGATTTTGTCTCAGCGCATTCACGCCCATGCCGTAGAGAATGCCGAAGTTGATCACCTTGGCGCGTCGACGCATTTCCCTATCGACGTGCTCCGGCGGCACCGCGAAGACTTGCGCCGCCGTGGCAGCGTGCACATCCTCCCCACGCTGAAAGATCCCCACGAGCTTTTCATCCCCGGAGAGCCCGGCCGCGATCCTCAGCTCGATCTGTGAATAATCGATCGCCGCGAGGGTGTATCCTTTGTCCGCCACAAATGCGCTTCTGATGCGTTTTCCGTACTCGGTGCGGATCGGAATGTTCTGCAGGTTGGGATTTTGGCTCGACATGCGCCCGGTCGTCGTGCCCGCCTGAAGGAACTCCGCATGCAATCGCCCATCCTTTGCGACGAGCGCCGGGATCTTCTCTATATATGTAGAGAGGAGCTTCTGAAGCTCGCGGTACGCCAGGATGTCGCCGATGATCGGATGCAAATCCGCCATTTTGGAGAGCTCCTCCTCGCGCGTCGTGCGAGCGCCCGTCGCTGTCTTCTTTTGCTTACCTGAGCCGATCTTGAGCTCATCAAAGAGCACATCTCCAAGCTGCTTCGGTGAATTGATATTGAACTCATGCCCCGCATGCGCATAGATGCGCCCTGCTATCTCACCGAGCCCTTTTGTGTACTCCTTTGAAAGATCCTTGAGGTACTTCACATCGACTTTGATGCCGACCTCATTCATCTTCTTCACAATGGGCATGAGCGGCCGCTCGATCGATTCATAGACGCCGATCAGCTTCCCCGTGCTTCGCAGCGACGCGAAGATCGATTCACGCGCTTTCTCGAAATCGTTGGTGTTCGCAAAATCCAAAATATCCTGCACATCCGGGGTAGTGAGATCCGAACGCAACAGCCAGAGCGCGATCGACGTCTCTTCAAGCGCGATCGGGTCGATCTCCTTCCCCTCAAAGTCGGCCGCGTGCTCCTCATGCTCGATCTTGAGCGCACCCTTGAGCCGCTCCTTGAGAGAGCGGAACTCATACTTGTCGAGAACCGGCACGATGGTCTCTGCGTTGTCCTCAATGTGCCAGTGCCGCTTCGGGAGTTCAAAATCGATCGGCACATCGGGATGTATAGTGGCTAGCTCCTTCGAAAACGCGGCGTCGGCTTTGCCGTCGAGTAGGAGCTGTGCGATGCGCGGCTTCACGCCTCTTTTTTCAAGTCGGTCGATCCCCTTCTCTATCTCTTTGTATATCGCCTCGACCGTGCCGAACTCCTTGATAAGATCCGTCGCCGTCTTCTCACCAATACCGCGTATGCCGGGAATATTGTCGGAGGGGTCGCCGCGAAGCGCCTTGTAGTCGACCATCTGTGAGGGCGCGAATCCATACCGCTGCATGACCGCATCTTCGTCGTACATCACCGTATCCGAAAGACCCTTCCGGAGGGTAAAGACGCGCGTTCGCGGGCCCACGAGCTGAAGCGTGTCCATATCGCCTGTCGCGATGATCGTCTCCACATCAGAGCGCGCACCCACTTTCTTTACGATCGTACCGAGCACATCGTCGGCCTCGTATCCCGCATGTGCGTATACCGGGACGCCGAATGCTTCGAGCACTTCGGGCGCCTGAGAGAGCTGCACGACAAGTTCGTCCTCAGCTTTCACACGCTTCGCCTTGTACGCTTCGAATTTGTCGTGACGAAGCGTCTTGCCCGGCAGATCGCGCGCCGCAACGATGTAATCGGGCTTCAGCTCGCTTGCGATCTTGAGCAGCATCAAGATGAGACCATAGAGAGCCCCCGTCGGCTGACCCTTCGTCGAAGAAAAATCGGGAAGTGCATGGTACGCACGGTGCAAGATCGCATGCGAGTCGAGCACGACGAGCCTCTGCGGCTTATGCCCCTCTTCCGCCGCTTCTTTCTTGCCTGTTTTGGCTGCCTTCTTTGCCGTCATCAATGGTGATGATACGCCCTTCGCCTTCGATGTCGAATCGGATGCGAATCGCATCTTTGGGGATGAGTTCGGCGACGCGCTCGGGCCATTCGATGATCACGAGGTTGCCACTATCGTGCATGAGCTCCTCCCATCCGAGCATGCGGAGCTCGTGCGCGCTCTTCAGGCGATACGCATCTATGTGAACGAGGTGAGAGAATTTCTGGCGATCGAGCGCATAGATTTTTTCGAGCACGAATGTAGGACTCTGCACTGCAGTCGCCACGCCGAGCGTCAGCGCTGCGCCCTGTGTAAAGGTCGTCTTGCCCGCACCAAGATCTCCTGATAGCGCGACGACTGTCGCCGTCGCCTTCGGCACGAGCGCTCCGACGACTTGTCCTGCAAATGCGAGCATCTCAGAGCGCGCGTGTACGGATCTTTTCACCCGCACAGCATAGCAATGCGATTATTTCTTTGCGAGCACTTTCGCAATATCTTCTTCGATCTCTCTATTGAGTCGTTCCTGAGCGCTCTCTCTTCCTCGTCGAGTCTCTCGTGGGGCGGATTCTGCAGAGCGCTTACCACCTATCGCCGCGATGTCTTCTTCTATTTCGCGCTCGAGGCGCCCCGCTCTTCGCCCCTCTGCATCTCCCTTCTTCGCATCATGTCTCAAATTCGAGGCAATGCCGTCGAGAATACCATCAGGAATGTCGGTCGTTTCGCGCAATTCCTCTACGAGTTCTAGTTTTTCGTCGACATCGAGACGCTTCGTCGATTCGTTGAATGCTTTCCCCGCTTTCATACGCTCTTTGTGATACTTGCGGAGGAACATTTTTCTC
>CBIMKN010000008.1:0-15500 GCA_966244515.1 uncultured bacterium | reverse complement strand
CGAACACCGTAGCCCCGACGACTACGCGCTAACATATGCCAGCCTCTCCCACAGCGCCGGCAGAGACCGAAGTCCCGGTGCGCGACCTGGGCGACGTCAAAGTTCCGTACGAGGTACTGAAGGTGATACCTGAGGAATCGGCAGAGCACTACAAATTGGCGCCGATCACCGTGACTGACGGCGTGCTTGAGGTCGGCATGGTGGATCCCGACAACATCCAAGGCGTCGATGCGCTCAACTTCATATCGCGCACCAGCGGCATGCCGTACAAGATATTCCGCGTGTCCCAAGCAGATTTTGAGAAAGTGCTCGCCATGTATCGCGGGCTTCGCGGTGATGTCGCGCAGGCCGTTTCTGATCTGCAGACAGAACAGCATGCCAATCCGCTTCCCAAAATAGTCGACAGCGAAACAGCGCCGCTCGACCTTGAAGACCCGACGATCGCAAAACACGCCAACGGCGGCGAATCCATCCAGGAAGACGCGCCTGCGATTAAGATCGTATCGACGATCCTCCGCTACGCGATCGACGGTCACGCGTCCGACGTGCACATCGAGCCGCTCGCGACTGGTGTGCGCGTGCGCTACCGCGTCGACGGCGAGCTTCACACGAGCGTCGTCCTCCCGATCCAGACGCATCGCGCCATCGTGGCGCGCATCAAGGTGCTCGCCTCGATCCGCCTCGACGAGCGCCGCAAGCCGCAGGACGGCCGCTTCTCCGCGACGATCGACAACAGGCAGATCGACTTCCGCGTATCGACATTCCCGTCGTACAACGGTGAGAAGATCGTGATACGTATTCTCGACCGCGAACAAGGCTTCATCCCGCTCGATCAGATCGGCCTCTCTGATAGGAACCTCAAGATCATGCGCGAAGCTATCCAACAGCCTCACGGACTTATCCTCATCTCTGGTCCGACCGGCAGCGGTAAGTCGACGACGCTCTACTCGATGCTCTCGGAGCTCGATCGCGAGCACAAGAACGTGCTCTCGCTCGAAGATCCGATCGAGTATTTCGTCGATGGCATCATCCAGTCTCAGGTGCACCCTGAGATCGGGTACACATTCGCCAACGGCCTTCGCACTACTCTGCGTCAGGACCCGGACGTGATCATGGTGGGCGAGATCCGCGATGGCGAAACGGCGAAGCTCGCCATCCAGGCCGCGCTCACCGGTCACCTCGTGTTCTCCACGATCCACACCAACGATGCGGTCGGCACGATCCCGCGCCTCATCGACATGGGTGTCGAGCCGTACCTCATCCCGCCGGTCCTCATCCTCTCAATAGCGCAGCGCCTCGTGCGCACCTTCTGCGAAGGGGGAGAGAAAGAATTCGAGCTCTCAGCGAGCCAGAGAAAGAGCATCGAAGCCGAAATGGAGACGCTGCCCGCGCAATACCGCTTCCAGATACCAAATACTGCATACGAAGCGCAGCGCACGCCCACATGCCCGACAGGCATGCGTGGCCGCATGGCGGTCTTCGAGCTTATGGATATGTCGCCGCAGATGGAGCGCGTCATTCTCGAGAACCCAGTCGATTCGAAACTCTGGGAAGTCGCGCGCGCCCAAGGAATGCTCACGATGCGCGAGGATGCTATGATGAAAGCGTTCGCTAAGAAAGTCCCATTTTCTGAGATCAGCACACTCAGCCGCGCGATGCTCATAAGCGACACGGAAGAGTCTCCAGCTCCCGCCGCGGCGCCAAAGGAACCACAGGTATGAACGCCGAAACGAAAGCAAATATCCTCCTCGTAGACGACGATAAGTTCCTGCTCAACATGTACGCGATGAAATTCGCGCAGCAAGGATTCAATGTGCAAAGCGCATTCTCCGCGAATGAGGCGCTCGGTATGATCAGGCAGGGTTTTGCGCCTCACGTCATCATGTTCGACCTCATCATGCCGGAATGCGACGGCTTCCAATTCCTCGAGACTATACGCGCGGAGAAGCTCGCCCCGAGCGCTATCAAGATAGCGCTTACCAATCAGAGTACTGATGCGGAGAAAGCGAAGGCGCAGGAACTCGGCGCCGACCACTTCATCGTGAAGGCAACCATGATCCCATCGGAAGTTGTCAACACGGTACAGACTGTGCTCGCGAAGGGTAAGACCGCATAATATCGATATGGATTACGCCGCTCTTTTGAAGAAGTACATCAACATCGTCCTCAACGAAGGCGCGTCCGACCTGCACTTCTCGACAGGTGCGCACCCGACGGTCCGCGTATCCGGCATACTCGCGCCGATGCTCAAAGAGGATGTGCTGAGACCCGAAGACACCAAAGGCTTCCTGCAGGCGATGCTCACCCCCGAGCAGGCGAAGCAGTTTGAGGCGACGCAGGAGGTGGACTTCGCTTTCGAGAGCGACGACGGCAACCGCTTCCGCGGTAATGCATTCATCCAGCGAGGGTCCGTCTCGATCGCCCTGCGCCTCATCCCTAAGAAGATCCGCACGATCGCCGAGCTCAATCTTCCCGATATTCTCACTTCCTTCGCACGACGCACGCAGGGATTCTTCCTCGTCGTGGGGCCGGTGGGGCAGGGCAAGACGACGACGCTCGCTGCGCTCATCGACATGATCAATGCCGAGCGCATGGAACATATCGTCACGATCGAGGACCCGATCGAGTACGTGTACGAACCGAAGCAATCGCTCATCGATCAGCGCGAAGTGCGCGTCGATACGAAAGATTTCGCGACGGCGCTCACATCTGCATTTCGCCAGGACATCGATGTGCTCCTCGTCGGCGAGATGCGAGACCCAGAGACGACCGCCGCGGCAGTATCCGCTGCCGAGACAGGCCACCTGGTGTTCTCGACGCTCCACACCAACAACGCGTCACAGACGGTGGACCGCATCATCGACATTTTCCCGGCCGCGCAGCAGGAACAGATCCGACTTCAGCTCGCTTCATCGCTCGCAGGCATTTTCTCGCAGCGTCTCGTGCCTCGCATCTCGGGCGGCCTTATCCCTGCATGCGAACTCCTCATCAACAACAAAGCGGTCGCCAATCTCATCCGAGAGAAGCGCACGCACGAGATCAACACGGTGATCGAGACGTCGTCGCAAGACGGCATGATCGACATGAACAGGAATCTTGCGGAGCTCGTCGCGCGCGGGGAGATCACGACGGAGACCGCGTACCAATACTCGCTCAATCCGAATGCTCTCGAGAAGCTGATGTAGTATGGCGGTCTTCAATTACACCGCGCTCGATAGCGAAGGGCACGAGAGGCAAGGCACCATCGATGCCGTCACAGAGGATGTCGCGATAGCGGCGCTGCAGCGCCGCGGACTCGTCGTCTCCTCCGTCTCTGCGGCGTCATCAAAAGCGGTCCTCGATACGCGCATTTCATTCTTTGATCGCGTCACGAATGCGGACATCGTGATGCTCTCAAGGCAGATGACGACGCTCTTCGAGGCGCAAGTCTCAGCGCTCAGAGCGTTCCGACTTCTCGCCGCAGAGGCGCGCACCGCGACGCTCGGCGAAAAGCTCACTGAGATCGCCAACGACATCCAAAGCGGCAGCACGATCTCGGCTGCACTCTCACGCCACCCCAAAGTGTTCTCTTCGTTCTATGTGAACATGGTCCGCGCAGGCGAAGAGTCGGGCAAGCTCGATGAGACCTTCGCCTTCCTCGCCGATTACCTCGACCGCAACTACGAGATCACGCAAAAGGCGCGCAACGCGCTCATCTACCCGGCGTTCATCATGACGACGTTCGTAGTGGTGATGATCCTCATGCTTACGCTCGTGATCCCGAATCTCTCGAGCATGCTCGCGGAGTCGGGGCAGGCGATCCCGATCTACACGAAAGTCGTCATCGCGCTCAGCAACTTCTTCCGCCACTACATCCTCCTCATCCTCGTGCTTCTTGTCATGGGCGGCGTCTTCCTCGTGCGCTACGGCCGCACCACGGCGGGTAGAGCGCTCTTCTCTCGCGCGCGGCTTGAGACTCCGGCGATCGGCGGCATCTACCAGAAGATCTACCTCTCGCGCCTCGCAGACAACCTCTCGACCATGCTTAAGAGCGGTATCCAGATCCTTCGCGGACTTGAGATCACTGCGAGCGTCGTGGAGGACGCGACCTACGAACGAATCCTTACCGCCGCTGCGGTCGATGTGAAGGCCGGTCTCCCGGTCTCCGAAGCGCTCCGCAAGCATCCAGAGATACCGGGCATCGTCGTCGCGATGATGAAGATAGGCGAGGAGACGGGCAACATGGGCCAGATCCTCGAGACCATCGCACGATTCTATCGCCGCGAGGTCAACAACGCCGTTGATACCCTCGTCGGTCTCATTGAGCCTTTCATGATCGTCTCGCTCGCCGTCGGCGTCGCGGTGCTTCTCGCATCGGTCCTCATCCCGATCTACAACATTGCCGCGGGCTTCTAGTGTTATCCACAGAGCGTCCCGTCGGCAGATAGGGCCGGTATACAATTGTCTTACTTACCAGAAAAACGTTATTTAATCGTGAAATTATGATGAAAACTAATAGACGCGGCTTCACGCTCATCGAGCTCCTCGTCGTGATCGCCATCATCGGCATCCTCTCGTCGGTCGTGCTCGCGTCGCTCAACAGTGCGCGCCAGAAGGGCCGCGATGCTCGCCGCATCGCTGACATCAAGCAGCTTCAGCTTGCGCTCGAGCTCTACTACGATGCCAACGGCGAATATCCGGCTACGGTCGCGACTTCGACGCTAGTTCAGAACGGCTACATCGCCGCTATCCCGAGCGATCCGCAGACTGGTGACGCATACGAATACGCAGGCCTCAATACAGGCTGCACAAGCTACCACCTCGCTGCGACGCTTGAGCAGACTTCGCACACGGCGCTCGCGGGCGACAACGATGCGGCGGCAGGTACGGCCTGCAGCGGCTCGTCGGCTGACTTCGCCGGCACCGACCCTAAGTACGACGTCAAACCGTAATCTCTTGGAGAGACGTTATGAGAAAACCCCGCACCATGCGGGGTTTTCTTGTGTGAGCAGGGGATATACTTACTCGCATGCTCGCCGCCTCGGCCTTTCTCTTCGGATCGATCATCGGGAGTTTCCTCAATGTACTGGTGCTTCGCCACGGCGCCAGGTCTGTCTCCGGCCGTTCGGCGTGCTTTTCATGCGGAAGGCAGATCGCGTGGTATGACAATGTGCCGATACTCTCTTGGCTGATGCTCGGGGGGAGGTGTCGCTCGTGCGGATCGAGGATCTCGATCCAGTATCCGCTCGTGGAGGCACTGACCGCAGTGATCTTCGCGACCGTCGCGGTGAAGCTGGTGCCGCATCTGACGCAGATCAGCGGATCTGACGCGCTCGCGCTCGTGCTCCATGTGATCCTCGTTGGTTCTCTGATCGCGATCGCCGTGTATGACGCGAAGCACACCATCATCCCTGATAGCTGGGCGTACACTGCCGGACTCGCAGCGCTTGCGATCGCGCTCATGACGCACTTCACCTCGCTTCCCGTCACACTCCTCTCAGGACCCGCTGCAGCACTGCCGCTTTTCGCGCTGTGGCTTGTATCGAAGGGAACATGGATGGGGCTTGGCGACGCAAAGCTTGCGCTCGCGATAGGATGGTTCCTCGGTCCCGTGTATGGTTTCTTTGCAGTGTTCTTCGCATTTGTGATCGGCGCATTCGTGAGCGTATTCATCCTGCTGCCCATGCCTGCAGTGCTGAAGTTCTTGCACGAAAAGGGGATAGTGCGCTCGCGGGGAGCGGGCGGGCGCTTTACAATGAAGAGCGAAGTGGCGTTCGGACCGTTTCTCGTCGCCTCATTCTTCATTACATGGATCGCTCTTCTCTACGGTCTTCCGCTCCCTCTATGATGAAGCGCGCCGCACTCCGTGCTTTCACGCTCATCGAGATGCTTGTTGTCATGGGCATTATGGTCCTCATATCGGGACTGATTTTGATGAACAACAATAAATTTGGCGGGGTGGTCCTCCTACAAAACCTCGCGTACGACATCGCACTCTCGATACGCCAGGCGCAGGTCTACGGTATCGCGGTACAGCGGTTCAATTCTTCATTCGAAGCGGGGTATGGCATGCACTTCCAGGTCGATGCCGACGACGGGGGCCAGTCAGCGTACGTGCTCTTCGCCGACGCTCTCTCTCCGGAGAATGGATACTACGACTGCCCAGAGCCGGGGACGACCAACTGTGAGCTCGTCCAGTCGACCTCGATCGCCAATGGCTACCGCGTCTCACAGCTGTGTGTCACGCCGCCGGGCGGCAGTGCGCGCTGCGACATCACATCGCTCGACATCACCTTCAAGCGTCCCGAACCTGATGCGTACATACGATCGACACAAGTCTCCGGGCTCAATGAATCCGGAGAGATCCATGTGGAATCGAGCCGCGGCGACACGAAGGTGATATCCGTGCAGGCAAACGGCCAGATATCGGTACAATGATACGCAGCATGAAGAAAAGAAATTCTCAGTCTCGCGGATTCACACTCGTCGAAATGATCGTTGCGGTCGGCCTTTTTGCGATAGTCATGCTGGTCTCGATCGGAGCGCTCCTCTCGCTCATCGAGGCAAATAGACGAGCGCAGGCTCTGCAGTCGGTCATGAACAACCTGAACGTAGCTGTCGACGGCATGGTGCGCTCGCTGCGCGAGGGAAGCGGCTACCACTGCGGATCGATACCCGTGGGCGACGCGACCGCGGACTGCACGGAAGGAGAAGAGCTCATCGCATTCAAACCATTTTCGACGAGTCTCGTCGATCCGCCGCATTGGCTCTACTGGTACGCCGAGGATGATAATGGTGTCGGGCGTCTGTACAAATCGGAAGATGGGACGCTCGCCGGCGGTCTTCCCATCACATCGCCTGAGGTCTCCATAGAATCCGTGACATTCTATGTGATAGGTTCGCAGCGCGGCGGCGGCAATACGGTGCAGCCGAAGGTCACTGTGGTGATTAAGGGCACCGCGGGGCAGAAAGTCACCTCGCGATCGACGTTCCACATCCAGGCGACTGCCGTGCAGCGCGTGCTCGATCTATAACTATGCGTACGATCATCTCAAAAGTCAGAGGCTTTACGCTCATAGAGACTCTTGTCGCCGTGTCGCTCCTAACTATCGCCATCATGGCGCCGATGACGCTCACGCAGCAGAGCCTCTCTGGTGCGTACTATGCACGCGATCAGATCACCGCGTACAACCTCGCGCAGGAAGGCATCGAATCAGTGCGCGCCATCCGCGACGGGCAGATCCTCTCTATTTCTCAGACCGCTGATGCGTCGGGGATAGACCTCTTCGGATCGATCCCGGTCAATCAGGACTTCATCATCGATGGGCTCGAAACGAATCCTGAGACCGCGATGGAAACCTGTGTCGACGAATGTCCTCCGCTGCAGCTGAGCCCAGATGGTTCACTCTATGGGTACGGTCCTGGTTGGACGGATACGAAGTTCACGCGCACGCTTCGCGCCTCATATGTGGGCGCATCAGAAGATGAGATACAGCTTTCCGTGACTGTCTCCTGGATACTCGACTCAGGTCAGGCGCGCACATTCTCGATCTATGAGAACGTCTACCGCTGGATCAACGACGGCAGCGCCGCATCATGATGAAAAAACACAACATACAAAGAGGCTTCACGCTGCTCCTCGCGGCGCTCATCGCGTCGATCGTGCTCGCACTCGGTGCATCGATCTTCGGCATTGCGCGCAAACAAGTCACGCTCTCTTCGCTCGGCCGCGATTCGCAATTCGCGTTCTATGCAGCTGACACCGGCGCCGAATGCGCGCTGTACTGGGATATCCGAGAGAATGCGTTCGGCTCGACGTCGCCGGCGACGCCGCCGACATGTGCGGGGCAGAACCTCAGCGAAGTGGTGACCGATGGAGATCGATCTGCCGCGCCGTATACGATCGAATTCGATATGGATCTCTTCGCGAACGCCGACGGGCAGGCGAATACGTTCGACGACAACGGCTACTGCGCCCGCGTAAGTATCACGAAGAATACGAGCAACCCGTTCACCGTGATCAGGGCCGATGGGTACTCGACCCCGTGCTCTACGACCGACTCGAGCTCGAGGGCTCTCCAGCGATCCGTGCTCCTGCAGTACTAAAGCCCCGCTTCTGCTATCATGGCGCCATGAAGGTGCCACCCGAGGTCGCAGATAGGTACGAGAAGCTCAAGAGTGCGATCAATCGCTACCGCACGCTCTACCACGTGCATGATAAGGAGGAGATATCTCAGGAGGCCCTCGATTCGCTGAAACACGAGCTCTCTGAGATTGAGACCGCGTACCCGTCCTTGGTGACGCCTGATAGTCCATCGCAGCGCGTCGCGGGGAAGCCGCTGCCGGGCTTCAAAAAGGTCAGGCACAAAGTAGCCCAGTGGTCGTTCAACGATGCGTTCACGCCGGAAGATATGCGTGACTTCGACGGGAGAGTCCGCCGCTTTCTCGCGAACTCTCATGTACATGCTGAACCGGAATACACGGCAGAGCTAAAGATCGACGGGCTGAAGATCGTGCTTGAGTATGAATCGGGCATACTCAAAACCGCTGCGACGCGCGGCGACGGCACGGTGGGTGAGGATGTGACCCATAACATCCGCACGATCGAATCGGTCCCTCTCCGGCTTGAACGCCCTGTCGACATAATCGTCGAGGGAGAAGTGTGGATGAGTGCGAAAGGTCTCGAGGAACTCAATCGCGAACGCGCGAAGAAGGGGGAGCCGCTCTTCGCAAATCCACGCAATGCGGCCGCTGGTTCGATACGGCAGCTCGATCCAAGTGTCGCGGCGAGCAGGAAACTCGACATGTATATATACGATGCGGCGCTCTCCTCGGAACCTATTCCCAAGACGCAGGCGGAGGAGCTTGAGTACTTGCGCGACCTCGGATTCAAGGTGAATCCGAACTATATGAAAGCCGGATCGATCGACGACGTGATCGAGTATTGGGAAGCGTGGAAGCACAAGGGCAGAAAACAAGCGTACTGGGTCGACGGCGTCGTCGTGAAAGTAAATGCGAGGGAGCAGCAGGAGGCGCTCGGCTACACGGGCAAGGCTCCGCGATTCGCGATCGCTTTTAAATTCCCAGCAGAACAAGTAACGACCGTGCTCGAAGATATTGTCTTGCAGGTCGGCCGCACTGGCGTGCTCACTCCCGTCGCGCACCTGAGGCCCGTGTCGGTCGCTGGCACGATCGTCTCGCGTGCGACGCTGCACAATGAAGACGAGATCAACAGGCTCGATGTGCGCATAGGGGATACAGTCGTGCTGCAAAAAGCGGGCGATGTCATACCCGATATCGTCAGCGTAGTGAAAGAGCTTCGCCCGAAGGCGGCGCGGCAGTACGCATGGCCGACGCACGTGCCCGAATGTGGCGGAGATGGCCGCATCGAGCGCGTCCCAGGTACGGCTGCGTGGCGATGCGTCAACAAGAATTCTTTTGCCATCATTCGCAGGCGCTTCTACAACTTTGTGGGCAAACACGCGCTCGATATCGAAGGATTCGGACCGAGGACCATCGATCAGCTCCTCGAGAAAGGTCTCGTGCAGCACTATGATGAGATCTTCACGCTCACGGAAGGCGACCTGCTGACACTTGAAGGATTTGCCGACATATCTGCAAAGAAGCTTATAGAGTCGATACAGCGATCGCGCAAGGTTGATCTGGCGAGGCTTCTCGTGGGCCTCTCCATACCTCAGGTGGGCGAGGAGACAGCGATCGTGCTCGCTGAACATTTCAGAACTATCGAAAAGCTTGCATCGGCCACTGAAGCGGAATTGACCGGGATATCGGGCGTCGGACCGAAAGTCGCAGAAGAGATCGTCGAGTGGTTCTCGCTCAAACGTCACCAAGAGCTTATCGAGAACCTGAAGCGCGTACTTACGATCATTGCGCCGGCGCGAACCCTGAAAGCCGCGCTGCCCCTCTCGGGGAAGACATTCGTACTCACCGGGACGCTCGGATCACTTACGCGAGATGAGGCAAAGGCGCGGCTTCGCGCGCTCGGAGCGGATGTGTCTGGTTCGGTGTCGAAAAAGACCGATTATGTCGTGGCAGGCGATGAGGCTGGATCGAAGCTCGATAAGGCGCAGGAGCTTGGCGTAGCTGTACTGACAGAAGCGGAGTTTCTGCGTATGATACGGGCATGACGAACGTAGACATCCGCGCTCTCGCGAAGCTCGCGCGGCTTGAAGTCTCCGATGCGGAGGCAGCAAAGCTTGAGACCGAGCTGCCCAGCATTCTCGGGTTCGTAGAGACCATACAAAAGGCGACCGTATCAGATGATGCGCCTGCACCGGCGCTTCGCAATGTCATGCGCGACGACGCACGCCCCCATGAGAGCGCTGTGCATACTGAAGCGCTTCTCTCTGGCGCTCCTGCGAGGCGGGGGGATCGCATTGCCGTAAAGCAGGTGATCTCCAGGAAGCAGAAATGATCATATGGATATCTCGAAACTCACGATGGCGGAAGCGCGTCGCGCACTCGATGCGAAAGAGATGTCTGCGGCCGAACTTACCGAGACATATCTTGCAGCGATACAAGAAAAGGACGCCACTTTGCACGCCTATCTCGAAGTGTGGAAGGAGTCAGCCATGGCGGAGGCTCGAGAGGCCGATGCGGTGATCGCGCGCGGCGAAATGAAGGCGCTCACGGGCATACCGCTCGCAATGAAAGACAATATATTGATACGCGGGCGAAAGGCGTCTTCTTCATCGAAAATGCTTGAGAACTACGTCGCGTCGTACGATGCGACCGTGACTGAGAAGCTCAAAGCGCAAGGCGCAGTCTTCCTCGGCCGCACGAATATGGATGAGTTCGCCATGGGGTCATCGACGGAGAATTCCGCATTCGGACCGACAAAGAATCCTCGAGATATCACTCGCGTCCCAGGCGGCTCCTCGGGCGGCTCGGCCGCGGCGGTCGCCGGAGATATCGCTCTTGCCTCGCTCGGATCTGATACAGGAGGGTCCATACGTCAGCCGGCGTCACTCACGGGACTCGTGGGACTGAAACCGACATACGGAAGCATCTCGCGCTACGGCCTTATGGCCATGGGCAGCAGTCTCGATCAGATCGGTCCGCTCACGAAGACTGTAGAGGATTCGCGCATTCTCTTCGACGCGATACGCGGTCACGACCCGAAGGACAGCACCTCTCTGCCGGATGGTGCAGCTCCAGCGCGATCCGCAAAGGTGATCGGCGTGCCGCGCGCGTTCTTTGCAAAGGGCGTCGATCCTGACGTGATGGAGAATTTCGAGAAGACGATCGCGCAGCTGAGAAGCAAAGGATACGAGATACGAGACATTGATCTGCCGAACGTCCCGTACTCACTCGCCGTGTACTACATCATCATGCCTGCCGAAGCCTCGACCAACCTGGCGCGTTACGATGGTATTCGCTATGGCCTTTCTGTCCCGGGCGATTCCATTCACGAGGTGTACGAAAAGACTCGCGCTGCAGGATTTGGTCCCGAAGTACGCCGCCGCATCCTTGTCGGGACATTCGTGCTCTCTTCAGGGTATGTCGATGCGTACTACAGGCGCGCTCAGGCAGTACGCGCCGAAATACGTGCAGAATTCCTCCGCGCATTCGAAAGCGGCGTTGATGCGATCGTCACTCCGACGACGCCGTCGCCCGCATTCCGCTTCGGCGAGAAATCGGATCCTGTCGCGATGTACACGGAAGACGTGTTTTCGGTCCCGGTGAATCTTGTCGGCGTACCTGCGATGTCTGTCCCATCAGGCACGGTGGCGCGCGATGGGGTGCAGCTGCCCACAGGATTCCAGATCATTGCTGCGCATGGCGCAGAGGAGGTGCTCTTCAAGATAGGGCAGGACGTCGAGAAAGCGTAGTGCTTTTCGCGCTATAATTCCGGCATGGAAGGGGAGCCTTCAGTCACTGGCGGCATATTCTGGGCGTTGAGATTTTTCAGCGATGTCGCATTTCGCTGGATCCCAGGGACCGTACAAGTCGCAGCTGGTACCGCGCCGACCTCTGACGCTGCCGCGCTCCCACTGCAGCCGATCACACAGCCCGTGACCACTGCGGATGTGGCGCAATTCCTGCAGGCGAGCGCTTCCGCGGCGGCGTACAACGACCTCTACCACTACTGGACGCTCTGGATCGCGATCGTGGTCATCGGTGGTCTGCTTCTGAGCGCGAGCATCATTTACTGCGCACTGCGCATCATCCAGGTCAGGCAGCACGAGAGAGAAATGTGGAAAGCGGCGGCGCACACCGTCGCAGCGCATGATGTGCCGAAGACGCAGCTCCGCTGGAACCGCATTCAAGAGCAAGTCCATTCCGACAATGAGAATGCCTGGCGGCTCGCGATACTTGAGGCGGACATCATGCTCAACGAATTGCTCGACGTACTCGGATATCGCGGTGAGACCATGGCCGATAAAATGAAGGTGGTAGACCGCTCTCGATTCCACACTATCGACCTTGCATGGGAAGCTCATTCGATCCGCAACCAGATCGCGCACCAGGGCTCGCACAAGCAGCTCGATTCGCGCGAAGCGCGCAGAACGATCTCGCTGTATCAAAAAGTGTTCGAGGAATTCCAGTTCGTCAGCTGAGACGGCTTAATTGCAGCAACACCTCTCTTGGTGTAAAGTATTCCGACGATAGCGGGGTGGAGCAGTAGTAGCTCGCCAGGCTCATAACCTGGAGGTCGCGGGTGCAAGTCCCGCCCCCGCAACAAGAGACAAAAGACCGGCTTTGTGCCGGTCTTTTGTATTGCGATGCACTGCGCTCGGGCCGTGATACATCGCACGGTATTCGATTAGTCGGACATGATAGCGAGCACGATCTCTACGATCGTGAACACCGCGAATATCACTACTGCGACCACGAGCATCTTCCATTGCAGTGTCAGTATCGCACGTCCGCCAGAATAGACCATGAAGATGAACGCGGCTGGCCAAAAGATGAATGAGTTGAGGCCGAGCAGCTTATTCCACATAGAGAAATTGTACTACGAAATAGAAGATTCGGTCACGGATATTTTCTCGCCGCCGCTCGAAAATTCCGCGACCCCGGCTCGCTGCCTGACCAGGTGGCTCGGCAACGCTGCGCCCTTCGAATCTCTCGCACGCGTCGCGAAGGCGACGCGCTCCCCGACACAGCTTCGCTGCGCGAATGTCTGTGTCGGGGGAGAGATTCGAACTCTCGACCTAGCGCTTATGAAACGCTCGCTCTAACCGACTGAGCTACCCCGACAGTGAGGAAGAGAATATCGTATTTTGGCCGCACCAACAACTAGTGTCCTCCCGCTGTCGGGCTCACGACGCCGTCGAATATATCAGGACGAGGCTCGCCCATGACAGAGATCGTTCCCCAGGCGCCTTTATCCATACGAGCAAGCGCGTGGTCGACGAGTACGTACGTCCCAGGCACGTCGGCGATGAATTCGACCATGGCCGCACCGCCTGCGGGCACCACCGTCGTCTGTACATTGTGAAAGAGTGATCCGCCTATCTGCGCTTCGGGGTAGACGGTATCGAATATCTCGCCGATGAGGTGAAAGGAAGAAATGAGGTTCACGCCGCCATTGCCGACATACATTCGCACTTTCTCGCCCTGCTCGATATGCACCTTGTCTTTGGAGATGGAACCGACACGGCCATTGAATACGACATATTCCGCATTGCCATCGAGCATCTTACCAGCATCGATCACCTGCAGACCCGTCGTGCCGCGAGACCCTGCGGTGTAGAGCTCACCCTGCATGACATAGAGCTCTCGATCGACATGTGGCATACCTTCCGCGGGCTCGACGAGTATCAGGCCGTACATGCCGTGAGCCATGTGGTTTGCGACGTTGGGATGCGCGCAGTGGTACACGTAGAGACCAGGATTTAGTGCTTTAAATGTGAGGGTCTTGCTCTCTCCCGGCATGACATCCGTCACGGTGGCGCCGCCGCCTGGTCCTGTCACCGCATGGAGATCGATGCTGTGCATGTGGAGACTCGACGGGTCGTTGTGCAAGGTGAGCTTTACCGTGTCGCCCTCGCGTACGCGAAGCATAGGCCCGGGTACGGTCCCATCAAACGTCCAGTAATTGACCACGACGCCAGGCGCGACTTCCGCGAGTACTTCCTTTGCAGTGAGATCGATCGATACCGACGGTGATGATGTCGTGGCAAGCGCCGGCGGGACATCAAGCGGAGAACGGGCGATATCGGCGACGCGTTCGTACTGATCAAGGTGCGCGAAGAACGAAAGGATATTCTTGAGCGGGAGCGTTGGTCCTGCGGCAGGGCCGTATGTCGTAAGGCCGAAAGGGTACTCAAGATTCTTCGGCACGCCTACGGGGAACCAGAAGAAGAGCATCGCGCCAATAAAGAATGCGACGAGGAGCAGCGTATTGCGCAGTGAATAGTGCTTGCGGAGCACAACGTAGAGGAATACCAGCGCGACGCCGCCCGCCAGCACGAGACCGAAACCCTGGACGATGAGGTAGTAGAGCAGAGACCAGAGTTCTGCTATTTGATTCATATATTCATTCTATCAGTCGAACGGCGACGGTGCGTACGTACCTGTGCCTTTCGAGTCCCGTCCGCGGGGTGCGAAGGCACCCTGCTCACTCGCGTATCAAAGCGCAAAACGACTACCAGATGGCAGTCGTTTTGACGCTAGCGCGAGTGACGGGACTCGAACCCGCAGCCTCTCCCGTGACAGGGGAGTGCTCTAACCAATTGAGCTACACCCGCAGTGCCCCATACAGTACTAGATTTTGCCCGTATTTCAATCTCTCGTGCGTGGTAGGATTCGCTGTGTCTATGCGCACGGCCGCCGATATATATGAGGAATATCGCCTCATGCAGAATCTCCAGCTCCATCAGCTACGGGTGGCTGCGGTGGCGAAGCTTGTCTGCGATCGCTTTAGCGAGAAAATCGACTCGCATTCTGTGATCCTTGGCGCGCTGTTGCACGATATGGGCAACATCGTCAAATTTAATCTCAGTTACTTTCCAGAATTCCTTGAGCCAGAAGGACTCGAATATTGGCAGAATGTGAAGGATGAATTTGTGGCGAAGTATGGAGCGGAGTCGCACGAAGCGAATAAAGCCATTGCGAAAGAGATCGGCGTATCTGATTTCGTGATTTCGCTCATCGACAGCGTGAGCTTCTCACGTATGCCGGATACGCTAGCGAGTGGCTCGCATGAGCAAAAGATCATCGAATATGCCGACACAAGAGTCGGGCCTTTCGGCATCCTTTCTATTCCAGAGAGATTTGCCGATGGGGCGAAGCGATACGCATATCGATATGCAAACGATGAAGAGGCCCACCGAAGGTACGAGGAGCAGACGCGCATCGCACTGGAGATCGAACGTCAGGTACTCCAAAAGACCGACCTGCGGCCGGACGACATCCACGATGCCGCGATAGCGCCACTCATGGAGGAACTGAAGCATTTTCAAGTGGGTTAGCGGATGGTAGTATCCTCGCATCGCCGACGTAGCTCAGTTGGTAGAGCACGTCCTTGGTAAGGACGAGGTCACCGGTTCAAT